>CAIUQV010000562.1 GCA_903901375.1 uncultured Ignavibacteriota bacterium | reverse complement strand
GGTGTATTTCTTCGGAGGAATGATGGGGTTTCAGTTTGTGAAAAATCTTCACGAGAACAATAAGTTTTCAATGTCTGTTTATCTAAAGTATTTTTGATGATGAAGAAATACGCATACATATTATTAATATTACTTTCAGTTAGTCTGTCGGGCTGCTGGGTGACGCGTATAGCAGTTAACAGCATTGAAGATTCTATATTTGATGAACCGCGGAAAGTGAAAAAGATAAACAATCCTGTTCTTGACAGCGTGAAGTTAGCTGTTTTGTGGGCAGGACACTCAACGTCGCTTGTGCAGCTTTATGATAAAGTGATTATATTTGACCCGTTCTTTAATAAGAGGTTCAGCGGGCTGATGCTGAGAAAGACAGAGCTCGGTCTTTATGTTGACAGTCTTCAAAAACTTGACGTAATATTTGTATCGCATCCGCACATTGATCATTTAAGCTTTTCGTCAATAGATAAACTTGCAGATAAATTTCCGAAGGCAAAGCTTGTTTTTCCCGAAGGAGTAGAATACTATCTTCCTGATTATAATCTTGAAATGGTGAGAGTTCAGAAGGCAGATACAGAGTTTAAGAGGTTTATCGGTAAATCTGTTTATGTTGACGGTATGAAAGTAACCCCTGTCTTTGCTTATCATTTTGGCGGACGGTATGGATTCGATACATACTCGTGGCTTGAAGAAGGAGTAACTGGATACGTGATTGAGTACAAGGATGTGTGTGTTTATTATTCAGGTGATACGGGTTATTATGAAAAAGCGTTTAAGGAAATAGGAAACAAGTTCAGGATTGATGCTGCGATAATACCTATAGGTCCATGCAGGAACTGTGATTCAGTGGGTTTCAGGTTTCATACTTCCTCGATTGAGGCGCTGGAATTGTTTAAGGATTTAAAGGCGGAGTATATGATACCCGTACATTATGGTGCGGCAAAATATTTTACGGATGAGAATAAGCCGCTGGACGTGATGAATGAACTGCTGAACGATTCTACTTACGCATTCCGTGACTTACGGGAGAAAGTTATTCAGTTGAAGGTCGGCGAACAAAAGGTGTGGAAATAGAAAATGGTTTCTGATATTACAGAAACCATTTGAGTTACAAACTTTCTTCAAGCATACCGTACTTTCATTATAATCAAAAATAAAGCGATCCCCGCCAAGAACATGCGGGGATGACACTATTTTTAATATTTCAAATTTAAAAAGGCATATCATCGTCTGCGACTAAATCGTCGGGGGGTGCTGCACTGCTGCCTGCAGATGAGGATGAGCTTTCGCCTTCGAGTTTCCAGGCAACGAGTGAATTGAAGTAAACGACTTTTCCTTCGGGATTAGTCCATTCCCTGCCATTAAGGTTGAAATAAACTTTTACTGTGTCGCCTTCTCCGAATTTTTCAATCAAAGAGCATTTATCTTTTATAAGCTGAAAGGTTATGTACTGCGGAAACTGGTCGCTTGAATCGTCGACGAGTACAAACTCTCTTTTAGTAAAGTTATTTTTGTATTCCTGTACGGGGAATACTTTGTGAATCTTTCCTGTTATATCCATTTATATTATTTAATTAATTTATATT
>CAIUQV010000561.1 GCA_903901375.1 uncultured Ignavibacteriota bacterium | reverse complement strand
TGGGTCAGTAGCTCAGTTGGTTAGAGCGCGTGCCTTATAAGCACGAGGTGGGAGGTTCAATTCCTCCCTGACCCACAAGATTTTTAATTAAAATTTTTTTAATAACTTTAAATAACTTCTATATAGGAGATTAAGAGAAAATGGCAAAAGAAACATATGACATGACTAAACCCCATGTTAATATTGGAACCATCGGGCACGTTGACCACGGAAAAACCACGTTAACCGCTGCCATCACTATGTGCTTAGCAAGAAAAGGCTCAGCCAAAGTAAAGAAATTTGATGAAATTGATAAGGCACCAGAAGAAAAGGCAAGAGGTATTACGATTGCGACTGCTCACGTTGAGTACCAGACAGAAAAAAGACACTATGCACACGTCGACTGTCCGGGACACGCTGACTACGTCAAAAACATGATTACAGGTGCTGCACAGATGGACGGCGCCATTCTCGTAGTTGCTGCAACAGACGGTCCAATGCCTCAAACAAGAGAGCACATCTTACTTGCACGTCAGGTAGGTGTACCTGCAATGGTAGTGTTCCTTAACAAAGTTGACGCAGCAGATCCTGAGTTGCTTGAGTTAGTTGAGATGGAAATAAGAGAATTACTGTCAAAATACGATTTCCCTGGTGACGATATTCCTATCATCAGAGGTTCAGCATTAAAGGCTATGGAAGCCGGTCTTGATGAATCAATCGGAATTGAAGATGACAGATTAAAATGTATCTGGGATCTTATGGATGCAGTAGATTCATACATTCCTGAGCCACCGAGAGAAAACGACAAACCGTTCTTAATGTCGGTTGAAGACGTATTCTCAATCACAGGCCGTGGTACAGTAGCAACAGGCAGAGTTGAAAGAGGAAGAGTTAAAGTAGGTGATGAAGTAGAATTGATAGGACTTGGTGCACACAAAAAGACAGTTGTAACAGGTGCTGAAATGTTCAACAAAATCTTAACAGAAGCAGTAGCAGGATACAACTGCGGACTTTTATTAAGAGGTGTTGACAAGAAAGAAATCGAAAGAGGAATGGTTCTTGCAAAAACAGGATCAGTAACACCTCACACTGAATTCGAAGCACAGGTATACGTATTGTCAAAAGAAGAAGGTGGAAGACATACACCGTTCTCGAACAACTACAGACCACAGTTCTATTTCAGAACAACTGACGTTACAGGTGTTGTAACATTACCTGAAGGTATTCAGATGGTTATGCCTGGTGATAACCTTGACGGACTAAAGATTGTTCTTATTGCACCTATCGCGATGGAAGAAAAGTTAAGATTCGCTATCAGAGAAGGCGGCAGAACAGTAGGATCAGGCGTTGTAACAAAGATAATTAAATAAAATATATTATTTCATGGAAGAGCGGTTGCTGACCGCTCTTTTAATGTAAAAATAAAACCATAAAAAATTGGCAACACAAAAAATCAGGATTAAATTAAAATCTTACGACCACGCTTTGCTCGACAAGTGGACAGAAAGAATAATAAAGACAATCAAGCAGACAGGTGCTATTGTTAGCGGTCCTATTCCGTTACCGGTGAAGATTAATAAGTACACAGTATTAAGGTCGCCGCACGTTGACAAAAAATCACGTGAACAATTTGAGACAAGGTCGCATAAAAGATTGATTGATATCTTAAATTCTTCAAACAAAACAGTTGATGCATTGACAAAGCTGGATCCTCCGGGTGGTGTTGATATAGAAATCAAAGTATAAACGTAAGATCAATTAAATAAAACTTAAACGCAAATGTTAGGTATATTAGGAAAAAAAATCGGGATGACCACATACTTTGAGGATAGCGGTGATGCGGTGCCCTGCACAGTTATAGAGGCAGGACCTTGCGTTATAACTCAAATTAAGACAAAGGATAAAGACGGTTACGAAGCGATAAAGGTGGGTTTTCAAACGAAAAAGGAAAAGAATGTTAGCAAACCGCAAAGAAAAGGTTATCAGGATTTAAAAATAGCTCCTCCTCGCTACGTTAAAGAGTTAAGGGATTATCCTTTAGCGGATTTAAAAGTAGGCGATGAGATTAAAGTGGATGTTATATTCAAAATTGGAGATAAGGTAAAGGTTACAGGTACATCAAAAGGAAAAGGATTTCAGGGTGTAATGAAAAGACACGGCTTTGGCGGTGGTGTGAGAACACACGGACAGAGCGACAGACAAAGAGCTCCCGGTTCAATCGGTGCTTCATCCTATCCATCCAGAGTCTGGAAGGGTCAGAGAATGGCAGGAAGAATGGGCGGAGATCAGATTACAGTAAGGAATCTAAAAGTAGTTAAGATTATACCTGATTCAAACCTTATACTTATCAAAGGTGCAGTTCCGGGAGCAAACTCCGGTTTAGTTGAAATTTATAAAAATTAGCAATGGAACTTAAAGTATTAAAAATAAATGGTACTGAAAGCGGTGAAGTAGTAAATCTGCCCGATGAGATATTTGGTATTGAGCCAAATACACATTTAATATATCAGGCAGTACGAACTTATTTATCGAACAGAAGACAAGGTACTCATAAGAGTAAGGAAAGAAGCGAAGTCAGCGGAGGCGGTAAAAAGCCTTACAGACAAAAGGGAACCGGTAATGCACGTCGAGGTACAAGTCGTTCACCTGTAATGGTTGGCGGCGGAACAATCTTCGGCCCAAAACCGCACAGATATTATCTGGATATTCCCAAAAAAGCGGCAAGATTAGCCAGAAAAAGTGCCTTAAGTTTGAAAGCTAAAGAGAATGAAATAACCATAGTAGAGGATTTTTCATTTGACAAGCCAAAGACGAAGGATATGTTTGAAGTAATAAAATCATTAAAGTTGGATTCTACAAAGACTCTGCTACTTGTTTCAGATAAGAATGAGACTTTATACAAATCAGGAAGAAATCTTCCAAAACTTAATGTATTGATTTCAGACCAAGCCGCAACGTATGATTTACTGAACAACAAGATGTTATTAATACAGAAATCTGCTGTTGAGAAATTATGCAAGCCTTTATTATCATAATTGAAATTAATAAAAATGAAAAGAATTATCATAAGACCGTTAATTACAGAAAAGAATACTGCAATTCAGGAATTGAGAAATCAGTATGCTTTTGAAGTAGGTATAGATGCAAACAAAATTGAGATAACGAGTGCAGTTGAGAAAAAATTCAACGTAAGAGTTAAGAGCGTAAGAACAATGGTGATGAAGGGAAAGCAGAAAGCATCAATGACCAGAAAGGGCAGATTCTCAGGTTACAGAGCTGACAGGAAAAAAGCAATTGTCACACTTCATAAAGATGACAAAATTGACCTGATTGGCGGAGCACCAACTGAATAATAATCTTGAATTGAGCAGATTAATTTACGGTAAATAAATGTTTTAAATAGGAATTTAGTTTCGCATGAAACTAAGTTCCTATTTTTGTAGTTTAAATAAGAGCAATCAAATTTTTGCTAAAACAATATGAAATTAGGAAAACAATATACAAGTCGCGAAAATCAATCAACTGATATATACCTTAAAGAAATTAGCAAAACAACACCACTAAGCGTAGCAGATGAAATCGACTGTGCAAAACGCATCAAAAAAGGTGAAAAGAAAGCACTCGATACACTTGTCAGAGCAAATTTACGTTTCGTAGTAAGTGTTGCAAAGCAATACCAGAATCAGGGATTATCTTTAAATGACCTTATTAATGAAGGGAATTTAGGACTGATAAAAGCGGCAAAAAAGTTTGATGAAACCAGAGGTTTTAAATTTATTTCTTATGCTGTCTGGTGGATAAGGCAGTCAATTTTACAGGCACTGGCAGAGCAGTCAAGAGTTGTAAGACTGCCATTGAATATTGTACAGCAGAAGAGCAAGATTTCAAAGACAATAAGTGAACTGGAACAGAGCAATGAACGTGCACCGAATGTGCTTGAAATTGCCGAAAAACTTGATATGAGTATCTATGAAGTTCAGGAAACCTTAAAGAATTCAAGCGGTCATGTTTCGATGGATGCACCGAGTATTCATGGTGAGGATACAAAACTTATAGATATTATGCCTGATAAAGCTGAAAGAATGCCCGACCAGGGACTGCTTAAAGATTCGTTGAGAATAGAAATCGAACGTGCTCTTGATACACTCTCTCAAAGAGAAAAAGAAGTTGTTAAATTATATTACGGACTGGAAAAGGAAAATCCTCTTACACTCGAAGAGATTGGTGATAAGTACAAACTTACAAGGGAAAGAGTCAGACAGATAAAAGAAAAAGCAATAAGAAGACTGAGACAGGCATCGAGGAGCAAGTCCTTAAAAGCCTACCTCGGACAATAGAATGTAATGTGAATTATCAGCGCCTTCCTTCAGCAATGAAGGAAGGCGTTTTTGTTTATATTTACGCCAATATATACATGTTTTGAAATTGAATAAAGTTATCTCAATCATACTATGATTTCCATTTTATATTTAAATAATTGAAAAAAATTATTTTTGCATTTTATTTTTCTGCGATGAATTAAACTTTATAAGTTTACGATAATAATAATTCTTTCTGAAAGATTAACAAAAAGCCATATTTACCAACATCCTATTTTAATAGATTTCTTAGTATACGTTATGAAAGCCCATCAAAAAGCAATATTTATTAATCAATTAATATGTATTGTAATTATTGTATTTGAAATTAAAAATAGTATTGATATTTTAAAAACAATATAATTTCCTTTATGGAATACGAAATGCAAATGTATTTATTTGTTTCTCAATATCTCACTCAAAGCAGGAATCCTATATCC
>CAIUQV010000560.1 GCA_903901375.1 uncultured Ignavibacteriota bacterium | reverse complement strand
GTCCCAAATACAAACAATATAAATGAAATATTCAACAGTAACAGAACTTATTCCAAGGGTGCAGTAGTTGTGCATATGCTTAGAAATGTAACCGGAGATTCAGTGTTCTTTAGTATTCTTAAGTCGTATTTGAATGACTCAGCATTGGCATATTCAACCGCTGTATCTGAAGACCTTCAAAGAGTCGCTGAACATACAAGCGGAAAAAATCTCAGTTATTTCTTTCAGGAATGGGTATACGGAGAAAATTATCCTGTGTATAATATAAACTGGAATAAATCAAAACGAAGCGACGGATTGTATGACGTAAATGTTACAGTTACTCAAAAGCAAAATACTAATCCTGTATTCTTTACAATGCCTGTTGATATTAAAATATCCGATGCGAAAGGTGATACTACTTTTACAGTGTTTAATAATGCTCTCATTCAGACTTTCACTTTTGTCGTTAAGAATAATCCATCATTGGTTACATTCGACCCTGATAATAAAATCCTGAAAGATAAAAAGGGAGATGACCCCGTCGAAACCATTGATTTCCGGCTATTGCAGAATTATCCGAACCCTTTCAATCCACAGACCAAAATCACTTATATGATTAAAGAATATTCCGAAGTGAATCTGCGTATTTACGATACAAGCGGAAGGGAAGTCGCAAAACTTGTCAGCGATAAACAAAGACCTGGGACGTATGAAGTAGCATTTGTGGCAGCAAATATTGCTTCGGGTATTTATTTCTATAAATTGGATGCAGGTGGTTATTCCGATTCAAAAAGAATGGTTTTTTTAAAGTGAATTATTGCTATTTGTTTCATACTTATTACTCTTTATTATTAAATCGATTTTAGCAATATTTACAGATATTGTTCTAAATTATTATTTACAAATGAAAAAACTATTTCTCACTTTAGTTGCCTTCTTGGTATTACTAAATTTAGGTTACTCTCAGGATGAGGGTAAAAGGGGTTCCGAAATCTGCTCCATGAAACATTCTAAAATCACTTATCTGGATAGATTTACTGATGCTTCTCCAAACACACCGAGACATTCATTCGATGTTTTGAATTACAAGATAAAAGTTGATCTTTATGCTTGTTATTTTTCTCCGTATCCGAAAAATTTTGTTGCTTCTAATATTATAACGTTCAGAGTCGATTCTACTTTGAACAGTATTAATTTAAATGCCACAAACACATCGCTCGCAATTGATTCTGTCAGATTAATGAGCGGAACAAATTTAACTTATACGCACGCTTCTAATATTCTGACTGTTAATCTTGACAGGACATATAATGTTGGTGAAATTGTTAATGTTAAAATTAATTACAGACATTTAAATGTAACTGATGTATCTTTCTATAACAGCGGTTCATCCGGTTATGTTTTTACAGATGCTGAACCCGAAGGTGCACGTGGTTGGTTCCCTTGCTGGGACAGACCTTCTGATAAGGCAACTCTTGATTTAACTGCCAAGGTACCTGTATCAGTTCTTCTTGCTTCAAATGGAAGATTAAATGATTCTACTATAACAGGTGATTCACTATATTATCATTGGGTCTCACGCGATCCTATGTCAACGTATCTTGTGGTTATGACTTCGAAACTCGGTTATACTCTTAATATTGTATACTGGCATCCGCCAACGCATCCGGCGGATAGTATTCCGTTGAGATTGTATTCACCAACAACAGCAAACAGTTCCGGTATTGCTGCTGTTTTACCAACTGCTACAACGTATATGTCAAATGCATTTGGTGAAATGCCTTTTGAAAAGAATGGGTTCTGCTATGTTCCTAATAGTGCAGGTTTCACCTGGGGTGGTATGGAGAATCAGACTTTAACTACAATTAATTCATGGAATGAAAATACAACTTTACATGAATATGCTCATCAGTGGTTCGGTGATATGATAACCTGTGCAACATGGTCTAACATATGGCTTAACGAAGGTTTCGCAACCTGGAATGAATCTTATTGGGTGGAACGTACAGGCGGATATTCTGCATATAAAACTATGATAAACTCCGATGCAAGTTCATACCTGGGAAGCAATCCCGGATGGGCAATCTCAGTTCCATCATGGGACGTAACTACTCCAAATGCAAACACATTGTTTAACTATGCAATCACATATTGCAAAGGGTCTTGTGTGCTTCACTTATTAAGATATACTTTAGGAGATTCATTGTTCTTTGCAGGAATGAAATCATATGCAACAGACACTGCAAACTTTAAATTAAAAAATGCAACTATACCTGAGTTCTTTGCAAGGATGGGTACTGTTGCAGGTCAGGATTTATCCTGGTTCTATAATGCCTGGATTTATCAGCCAAATCATCCATTATATCAGAATACTTATAACTTTGCTAACGTTGGCGGTGGTCAATGGCGCATTAATTTTATGGCAAAGCAGACACAGTCAGGTTTCTTCCCGATTCCTATAATGCTGAAGTTTTCGTTTGCATCAGGTGCTGATACTACTGTAAAGGTTATGAATAGTGTTAATAATCAGTCCTACAGTTTCTTCTTTAACCGTCAGCCGACTGCTGTTGTGTTCGACCCGAATAATGAGATCGTTATTAAAACTGCTTCGTTAATTATGGGTGCAGAGGAAATCACTAATTCTATGCCTTCAAAGTTTGAATTGAAACAGAATTATCCAAATCCGTTTAATCCTGTCACAAATATCGAATACGATATTCCAAAAAATTCAAACGTGAAAATTGCTGTCTATGATAATTCAGGTAAAGAAGTTTCTGTCTTAGTCAATGAATTCAAACAGGCAGGAAAATATTCAAAATCTTTCAATGCAATGAACCTTGCTTCAGGTGTTTATTTCTATAAAATACAGGCAGGGGATTTCACTGCAGTTAAAAAGATGACTCTGATTAAATAATATCAAAGAAATTAATAAATTTAGGCCGGATTTCAATAATCCGGCCTTTTTTTATTCCCATCTCAATGTTTTCACAGTACTTATGCAGTATTATTTTATTCCTTAATTCGTCTTTTATTTGTCTTCATATACATTTCACATGCGTTTCAGATGCATTTCAGATGAATTATATTTTGTATACTATTTGTATCAAATAAGCCAATTTCTGATGTGATTGTGAATCGGAATAGTATATATGAAAAAAGTCCGCCGGAATATCATCACAGCGGACTTTTTGTAATCGATTAAATTATATCCCTATTTGGTAAGTATCATTTTTCTTACTTCTGAAAAATCACCAGTGTTCAATTTGTAAAAATAAATACCGCTCGTTAAATTATAATCACTTGCTTTGAAGTCAATTACATAAGTTCCTGCATTCTGATTCTGATTAACCAGTGTTGCAACTTCTTTTCCTGCCAGATCATAAACTTTTAATGAAACAAATCCGGATTGCTTTAATCCGTACTTAATGTTTGTTTCCGGATTAAATGGATTAGGATAGTTCTGGCTTAATGAATACTTCGTAGCTACTTCATTTATATTTCTGATTGAATTTACAGTAATCGAAATACTTGCGTTTGTTGCATAATTCCAGCTGTCACCACCCGTGCCGCCGCTCAGATTTACAGAGTTTCCGTTTGCATAAAGTGTCACTGTTGAATTCGGAGTATTCGGAGCTATATACCTGAATGTAAATGTTACTGTGTCCGGAGTCGGTGTTTTCGGTGAATTGTGAGTAAGTTCATAACTGCTTCCTTCTAAAGCTCTTCTCAGAAAAGTCTCCGATGAAGATAGTATTAAATTTCCCGCACTTGATGATATATCACACCCCGCAGCAAGTAAAGGACCACCTTTTATTTTAAGCATAAAAGTTGCAGTATCACCGGCTCTCATCGATGATGGACCTATAATTCTTACGCTTACTGCTGTGTTTGGTGATGGATTATGGCAAGTACATCCCGGAGTGCTGCCCGGCTTTTGCGTAACTCCTGTTATCCCTGTCGAGTATGCCATGATATTTTCGTAGAATAAGACTGCAAAAGCAGATATTACCACTGCAAGCAGTACGTGTTTCATTTTCATTGTTTTCCCCTTTGTAATTTTAAATTTATATGTATAAACATATAAACCTCATATTAGTTCAGTAACTTTGAAATTTCTTTCTCGAAAAAATCATAATCCCTGTTTCCAATGAATTTTGATGAAAGTTTTCCTTCCTTATCGTAAATATAAGTTGAAGGAATTGCTCCTTCCCATTTCTTATCATAAAAATCGATTAATTGTTCAGGATTTCTGAAGTCGTTGTAATAAGTAATAAAATCAACTCCCTGCTTTTCGAGAAATGGTGTTACTTTATCCTTCATATCTTCTGGCATATCCATCGAAACGAATACAATCACAAAATTCTTATCTTTGTAATTCTTGTACAACTTTACGAGTTCGGGAAATTCAACAACGCAGGGTTTGCACCAAGTAGCCCAGAAATTGTAAAGAACAACTTTCCCTTTGGTTGTGCTTTGAATGTCTTTTAAATCTTCAACTGTTTTTACTGCTTTAATTTCCTGTGAATACAGGCTGCTTATTGCGAATAAAAATACTATTACCGCTAAGGCTTTCTTCATATTGCTTATATTTAATTTTAATTTCGTTTAATAGTACATCCAAACGACTTTGTCGATTTGTTTGTAATTTCTTTACCTGCCAGAATCTCATCAAGTGCATTCTTCAGGTCGTGTGTTGTCACTTTTTCAGAGTAACTGTTATCATCGATTCTTCCGTGATAAACTATCATTCTGTCTTTATTTAAAACAAAAACCTCCGGTGTCCGGGTTGCCTCGAATAAATCAGCAACCGCACTGTTCTCATCTTTCAATACTGGAAATACGTAATTATGTTCCTTACTGTGTTCTTTCACTCTTTCCTTGCTCTCTGTAACGTTTGAATTCATAGCCCAGAATGTGATTCCTTTGCCCTTATAAGCATTTACGTAATCGTTAATCCTGTCGTTAAACGGCTGAACATAAGGACATTCAGCAGACCAGAACATTATCACTACATATCCGTTTTCCAGTTCTTTGCTTAATGTGTATTCTTTACCGTCAAAGTTCTTGACAGTAAAATCACTTACCGTATCCCCTGGGTCTTTTGCAAACACTCCGGCTGATACAGTTATAAATAATACTACTAATAGTAATTTAAATGATTTCATTTTAAATCTCCTTTTGATTTACTTAAACCTAATTTTGCACTTAATAATTTCAATTCCATTTCTTTTAAAAACCATTGTTGTTAATTTGCTTTATGGCAAATATAATATTGATTTTTGTGTGTTTCTTAACCGGTATTCTGCTTCAAAGAGTGAAATCTTTTCCGCAGGAGTCTTATAAAGCATTTAATTTCATAATTATTAATTTATCTTTGCCTGCTCTTGCTTTGCTGTATATACCTCAGATTAAGATTGATTCACAGATTGTATTTCCTATCGCGTCTATGTGGATAGTATTTGGATTTTCCATCTTCTTTTTTCTTGGACTTTCTAAAATATTTCATTGGAATAAATCAACAACCGGAGCATTGATTATGACAGCAGGTTTGTGTAATTCCTCTTTCGTTGGTTTTCCTATACTGATGACAATGTTTGGTGAAGAAGGTCTTAAAGTGGGTGTCGTAATAGACCAGACTGGAAGTTTCGTCATCCTTGCAACTGCGGGAGTGATAGTATCATCGGTATTTGCTTCTAAAGAATTTAAAGTTTCAAAAATCATTAAAGATATTGTCATATATCCTCCGTTCATTGCTTTTGTAATAGCAGTAATATTAAAGTATTTTGGGTTTGAACATACAGATATAACAAAAAGTATACTCGAACGTCTTGGAAGTTTAATCGTTATTCTTGCTTTAATATCGGTAG
>CAIUQV010000559.1 GCA_903901375.1 uncultured Ignavibacteriota bacterium | reverse complement strand
GGGTTATTAAAGCCGGTAGAGATACCGGCTTTTGCTTTTTAAAGTATTTTGTACTTTCAGATTAAAACTATTTATCATATCCATCCGTCAAGAAAAAATTTAAATATTCAAACTTCAAATTTCAAACTTACATTTCAAATTTCAAACTTAACAGAAGAAATAGAACGCAGATTTCCACAGATAAACAGATTTCCGCAGATGAAAAGGAATGGAATGGATTCCAGGAATCAATCATTGCAAATAGATAATTAATATTTGAAATTTCAAAATATTCTATTTATATTACACTATGGAAGAACTATTTAAAATATATCTGGATACTTCAGTCATAAACTTTCTATTCGCAGATGATGCACCGGAAAAGAAAGAAATCACAATAGACTTCTTTGATAACTTTATAAATAAGAACAGATATCAGACATATATTTCAGGTTTGGTTATTGAAGAAATTCAGCAGACTAAAAATACAGACAAGCGTAAATTATTAATGGATGTAATTGAGAGATACCCAATTGATTTTATTACAACTGAGAAGACAGAGGAGATTGAATGTCTTGCTAATAAATACATAGAAGAAAAGATAATACCTGAAAAAAAGTTTATGGATGCATATCATATTGCAGTTTGTGTTGTTAACGGAATAGATTATCTTGTAAGCTGGAACTATAAGCATCTTGCTAACGTACTGAAAGAAAGGCAGGTTAAGATGACCAATATTTCAAATAACTATTTTAAAGAATTCAGGATATTAACTCCTATTGAACTAATAAATTATGAATAATATATCAAAATCACAGAGCGAAGTTTGGGAATGGAAAGAAAGTCTTTATAAAGAAACCATGAATTTGCCAAAGAATAAAAGACTTGAGTATCTTTGCGATAAATCTAAAGACACAATAATAAGCATCTTGAAGAATAGAAAATCTTTTTACAAGAGTTCCATAAACACAGATTCACCTGTTGTAGCAGATTCTTCGGATTAATATTATATTATTTCTGATAATGAAATACAGATGCAGATAATGTAATAGAACGCAGATTTCCACAGATGAAACAGATTTCCGCAGATATAAAGGAATCTTAATGTATATTAGTGAAATTCTTGTTAATTTGTGTTAATTCGTCTCAAAGCACTTTTTAGTGTATTTCGCGGGAAAAGTCACTTTAATCTTATCTTGAAAACCTAAAAAAACTCTGTGGCTCTGTGCCCTCTCGTGGTAAAAAATCTTTAATCTCTTTTAGTAAATTTCGTGTTCATTAAATTTCTTTACACTCGTTGTCCTTCCTGCAATGTTTTTAAGCAGGAATCGCGGGAAAGCTCTTTTCTTATTCTCTAATTCGCGTACATTAAATTTCTTTACACTCGTTGTCATTCCGTTATACTCTTAATCGGAACAGTGTGCCAATCTCTTCTTATCTCTTTTATGAGTGAAATTTGTGCCAATTTGTGGGAAAGTTCTCTTTCATATTTTTGGCTAAAAAATTCTCTAATCTTATCTTGAAACCCTAAAAAAATCTTTAATCTTTTATCAGTGGTCATCAGTATCTTAATCAGCATAAAATTAATTTCTTTACACTCGTTGTCATTCCGTTATACTCTTAAACGGAACAGTGTGCCAATCTCTTCTTATCTCTTTAATTAGTGAAATTTGTGCCAATTTGTGGGAAAGTCATCTTTTGTGTATTTGACGGAAAATTCTCTAATCTCTAAAAATCTCTTGATTTGTGTTATCCTTAATCCTTTCCCTACTATACATCTTGGTTTTATCTTGGTCTCATCTTGGTCTCATCTTGGTCTTATCTTGGTCTTATCTTGGTCTCATCTTGGTCTCTGATAAGTCTTATACTTATCTCATTTTTATCCCTCTTTATTCTCAAAATGAGACCACAAACCTCAAAAACGAAAATCCCATTTCAGTAAATACTAACAACTGCAAAAACAACATAAAATATCATAATAATAATTTTACATCAGACCTAAATAACAAAAACAAACCTAAAAAAAAGTCTCAATATGAGAAATACCGTCTCAATATGAGACAAATATAAACGATAAACGACAATTATAATCTACAATAGCACTTTATTTTTTGGCATCCTAATTGCATTAATAGGAAGAAAATATTAAAAACTTATTTTAAACAATTAAAAATTAAAGAATATGAAAACATTATTTAAAACATTGGGGATGTTTGGGCTGTTTTTCTTCTTGACAAATATCAGTTGGGGACAGACGACATATAATTGGATAGGAAGTGATTTAGGTTCTTGGACAGAACCAACTAATTGGGCTTCTGTGCCAGGAGATAACCCACGTGAAATTTCTGAATCCACAGACATTCTTGTATTCGATGGAAATTTAGTATCAAAAAATTTGACAGTTCAAGGGTTAATTTCCGAAACGATTGGTAGTATACAAGTTATTGGTACAATTGATTTAACATTTTTATCATCTGATCCTGAAAGTCCTATCATTTTAACACTTACGAAAGCTACTGGTACTCCAGCAATTTATGCTTTGTATGTAGCAAATGGATCGGCTTTAAATCTAATTGCATTAGAGGAAGATGGAGCAGCACTTTCTAATGCGATTCAAATAGTTTTTAATGCTAATGCAAATGCTTCAATTAATGGAGGAGTAACTTGTTCAGCAAATAGTACTTCTGGAAGTGGGGCATCAAGCTCATATTCACATAAATTTACTACTAATGCTACAAATTCATTAATGTTATTCGGAAGTGGTTCAAGTTTCTCTTATGGACCAAGTACAACTGGTGCACCTTTTACAGGTAATACAAATACAGTCCAATTTCAAGATGGTTCTACTTATCTTGCGTTTACGGGCTCTAATCCTTCAACAACAGTACAATTTTCGTCAGCAAGTACTTATGTTCATAAGAATACTGCAGCTGCACCTACAATAACAAATAGAACTTACGGCAACTTTGTATTTCAAGGTTCAAATTCAACTACTCAATATGCAGGAGGAACTTTGGGAGGTTTTACGATGTATAATTTAACTGTTTCTTATGGCTGCATTTTTAATATAAGAAATCAAGGTACTAATAATATAAAAGGAAATATCACAGTAGATGCAACTGCAACCCTTAACTTAATGGGGGGTTCTGCAAATACGGCGACTTATAATTTAAATGGCACTTCTGAACAAAATATAATTGTTTCTGGAGATGGGGTTCTGAATTGCAAAAAATATTCGACTTATTCATCTACTGTAAATGTAAATAGTGGAACAACTGTAAATTTGGGAGGCAGTATTATAGCTGGAGATGGTTCATTTATTGTATCAAATGGTTCAGCATTAAAGATTGGACATCCTGAAGGAATTACAACTTTAGCTTCAGGTGCACATGGTAATATTCAAACTACAACAGGCAGAACTTATAATGCGAATGTATATTATATATATAATGGCTCTGGTGGAGCCCAAGTGACTGGTAATGGATTGCCATCAACAATTGACAATTTAACATTTAGTAATGCTGAAGGTGTAACATTGACTAGCGGTTATAATGTTAATTATGCAGCAAAAGATTCAACAGGATTATTAATATTTAATGGAACAACAATTACAGGTAGTTCATTTACTCTTTCAGATGGTGCAAAAATAAAAATTGACAGTCCAGACGGGATTACTTCTTCAGGTTCCACTGGTCACGTACAAACAACCACCAGGACTTTCGGAACAGGTGCAGATTATGAATATACAGGTTCGAACTCACAATATACGGGTAATGGATTACCAACTACCATTAGAAACCTTACAAT
>CAIUQV010000558.1 GCA_903901375.1 uncultured Ignavibacteriota bacterium | reverse complement strand
TCTTAATATTCTAAATTCTTAATTCTTAATTCTCAACTCTTAATTCTAATTACTGTGCGTCGTATACCAGTTTCAGAAACTCTGCAACACCGTCCTCTTCATTTGTTCTTTCTGTAACATAATCTGCTTTCAACTTCAATTCTGCAACGGCATTCTGCAAAGCAACGTTGTAACCTCCGTATTCGAATAAGTCTCTGTCATTAAACCAGTCACCGAGTGCAGCCACCTGTCTTTTCCTGAACCCAAGATGTCGGGTGAGTTTCTGCATACCTGTTTTTTTGCTCGTACCGGATTTTCTTACTTCAAGATGATAAACTCCGTGTTTTGAACTTGACCTGAAATATTTGGCTGTATGAAAAATCTTTAACGGATAATTCATCTTTTTCTGAATGAACTTTATTGTCTGCTTCTCATTTCCCAGCATTATTATTTCAAGAACATTATCAAGATAATCGTAGTATGAATCTACAAGACTGTAATCAGTTCCAAGCCTGTACATAAAATCACGAATGACGGAATTACTTTCAGTGTATACAATTTCGTCGCCGTAACACAAAGCAATCCTGACAAAATACTTCTCGGCATAATGTATAGCCTTCTTCACGTATTTTGGTTTTATTGTAGAAGTGCTGATAACGTTTTCCTTTAAATCTTTTATCAATGCGCCGTTAACAGAAATGATGGGGATATCGATATTTAGTTCTTTAGCAAAATCAACTACTGATGAGTGAATCCTCTGTGTGGCAAATGTGAATAGTATTCCTTTTTCTTTAAGTTTCCTGACTAATTCTATTGTTTCCCCGCCTAATTCATTATTGTTATTCGTCAAAGTTCCGTCAACATCGGAAACAATCAGTTTTATATTTCTTAAGTCCTTCTTAATAATTTATTTACACTCCTATAAATTCTTTAAAATAAAAAGCCTTATTGGGGCACTACCGTAATATTTTACATTTTAACGAATTTAAACAACTTTTTAAATGCTAAAACGGAAGCAAATTACAGAAAAAATAAACAGGTTTATACTGTGATATGATGTTACCCGGATTTAATTACACAGTAATTCAGAAACTGATACTAATTTTTACATTAAGAGAATCTCTTTTATTTAATATATTTATGCATGAAATCGAATGAAATAAATATAACAAAAGGTACGTTTTTAATCTCAGCACCGCAATTAACTGATTTTTTTAAGAGGACAGTTATATTAATGATGGAACACAACGAAAACGGCTCACTCGGATTTGTGATTAATAAACCTATTAAAGAGAAATTAAATCAGGTTATAGACGGGTTTGAAAACTTTGATGCAAAAGTATTTCTCGGAGGACCTGTGGAAACTGAAATGATTAATTTTGTGCATCGTGCAGGAAATCTGATAGAAGGCGGACTCGAAATCAGTAAAGATATTTTCTGGGGAGGTAATTTCAGCAAAGTAAAAGAACTTGCAGAGTCCGGATTGCTGAACCCCGATGATTTTATATTTTTTGTGGGATATTCGGGTTGGAGCGCAGGCCAGCTTCACGAAGAAATGACAGCTAATACCTGGTTTGTTTCGGAATCTTCGGAGGACTTAATATTTGACGTGGAATCAGAAAAAATCTGGTCTAATGCTCTAAGAAGAATGGGAGGCGAATACCTTACAATCTCAACTTTTCCAAGCGA
>CAIUQV010000557.1 GCA_903901375.1 uncultured Ignavibacteriota bacterium | reverse complement strand
GCTGCAATTTCTGTCATTACCTGTAAATACCTTAACTGCAGAGCAAAAGGATTGCTTCCGAGTATTCCAGCTGCTTCTGAAAGTTTTGATGCCGAAAGGAATTCACCCTCTGAATTTATAATCTTTGCACGCTTGTCTCTTTCTGCTTCTGCCTGTCTTCCCATTGCACGGATAAGTTCCTGTGGAAGGTCAACATTCTTCAGCTCAACATTCATTACCTGAATACCCCATGGCTCTGTTTCCCTGTCAATTATTTCTTTCAGTTTAGTATTAATCATATCACGATGCGAAAGCAGTTCATCTAAATCGCTTTGTCCGAGCACAGAACGTAAAGTTGTCTGTGATACAAGTGACGATGCATAAAGATAATCTTCCACCTGTATGATTGCTTTTTGTGGGTCTGCCACGCGAAGATAAACTACAGCATTCACTTTCACGCTGACATTATCTCTTGTGATGATATCCTGCGAAGGCACGTCTATTGCGAGTGTACGAAGACTTATCTTCACCATCTTATCGAGTATCGGGAAAAGTATTATTAAGCCGGGTCCTTTTATCTGCGAAAATTTACCAAGTCTGAAAATCAGTCCGCGTTCGTATTCGTTCAGTACTCTGAACATACGTAGGAACATGATGAAGAAAATTAAACCAAAGAACAGTACAAAAATTGTTAAAACAGAGTAAACAGCTCCCATTGTGATTCTCCTTTTTGTTTTATTTTAGGTAATGTTGCAATTATTATTCTTAAAATCAATCAATTTATTAATGATAGGTTCGGATATATCGAACTGCATCAGTTCCAGCCGGAACTTTGCTATGTTTGGTATGCTGTGAAAGTATCCGCTGTAGTGCTTCCGGAACTCCCGCACACCAAGTTTTTCGCCTTTCAGTTCAACGGCAAGTTTCAGATGTTCAATGCAGGTATCAATCCTTTCTTCAAATGCCGGAAGTGGTTCGTGGACACCGTTTTGGAGAAAGTACTTTGTCTGCCTGAAAATCCACGGGTTTGAAATTGCTCCCTGTCCAATCATCACTCCGTCCGGTTCATAATTATCGAAGACGAATTTCACGTCTTCCGGAGTTTTTATATTGCCGTTTAATATTATAGGGATTTTCACTCCTGCATCTTTTATTCGCTTAACCCATTCCCAGTCTGCATCTCCCTTGTTACCCTGTCCCCGCACACGACAGTGAACCGTCAGTGCCTGAATGCCAATGTCTTCCATCATCTTTGCAACATCAACAATCACGATGTTATCCCTGTCCCATCCCAGTCTCGTCTTGAGCGTCACCGGCTTACTCACATTTTTCACAACCGATTCTGCCAGCAGGCGCATCCTTGGCAAATCTTTCAGTAACCCTGCACCCGCTCCCCGCATTGCCACATCTTTCACCCAGCATCCGCAATTGATGTCTATGAAATCAGGATTTGCTTCTTCGGAAATCTTAGCCGCATCAATCATAACCTCAACCGAGCCACCGAAAATCTGAATGCCGATAGGTCTTTCCTCTGCGTAGTAAAAAAGTTTTGCCATTGCTTTCGTGGCGTCGCGAATAAGTGCCTCTGAAGAAATAAACTCAGTGTACAGAATATCCGCTCCGAGACGTTTGGAAATAAACCTGAAAGGCGGCTCAGTCACATCCTCCATTGGAGCAAGAGCCAGAGCATTCTTAAATATTTTCTGAAAATCGTTCATTGCATACAATATATTTAATATGAAATCTTTTTGAAGTGCAGAAAGTATAAGCTAAGGAATAATAAAAAATGTATTCTACTGATATGTAATTCCTGACTGGATTAATTTATTGATTCTTGAAGTAACCTATGATTAATTAAAACCTTGAATGACGTAGACATTCCATATCAGTAGAACAATGAAATCAAAAGAATTACAATGCCGTCAGGTATTGCATTTTTCTCTAATCATAGATTTCTATAGATAATTATGCCAATTTGACTAAAAATATGCCAATATTGTGTCTATTTATGGCAAATATCCCTAAAATCCCGCGAAATAGAATTTTTTGGTAAGTCTAAACACGGCTTATTTAAGGCATATATCGAGCATATTATAGGGCTGTGCATGTTAATCGCATGATAATCGCTTGTTAATCGCATGTTGATGGGATGTTATTAGTCTAAGATACTGTTATTTCTGTAATAACAGTCAGGAGAGATTTTTCTTCTAAAAATGTGAGAGAAAGTAATAATTATATGTTTCAATTTTTTCATGAGTATTATACTACTATATGCAGAAAATGTTCCGCAATTATTCTTTGATTATTGCTTGTATAAATTACTAAATATTGTCTCAATATTCAACTAAATTAATTTAAAAAAGGTATAGAAAAAATTCTTAGTAACAAATGCAGGAATAAGTCTTTACAAATATGCACTAAAAACTTGAAAATGAATTTCAAATCATGCATTAAATCCTTACATTACATCATCACAAAAATTAAACAAAAGTGAAATGAAAAAATTGTTTCTCTCTCTGTTATTGCTTGTATTCATAAGCAGTAATGCGTTTTCACAAGAGGCGTGGTCAACGTTTAAAAAACCTCTTGGAAGATATGTAAAATTACCTCAGACATTTGTCTCCTGGGAAAATCCTAACAAACAACAGACACTCTATTATACTCCTGCCGGTGTTTTGGCAGTTGGACCAAACGTAAGAGTTCTGCCGAATTCAAATCAACAGGATGAAATAGTAATTTGCACTCAAACAGCAAATCAGAATTTTATGTTTGGTTCTGCAAATACTACTGTCGGTAGTGCTTACGGACAGGGTGCTTATATGACAACAAATGGTGGTGCAACCTGGTATGGAACAGACTTAATGCCAAATGAACCATCATCAACATCAGACCCTGCACCTACCATAGATAAAAATGGCGTCATTGTGTTTACATCATTAAACACAGTCGGTACTGCTTTTATGTATGGTCAGTATTCCACAAACTATGGAGTTAACTGGTCAACTCCGTATACAATCACAAGTGTAAGTTCAGATAAGAACTTTACTGGTACAGACGATTACCCATCGAGTCCTTATTATGGAAAATCATACACAGTCTGGAGCAACATGGCTTTAGGTGCTCCTCCTATAGTTATTTCAGCTACAACAAACAGCGGTGTTACATGGGGTGCAGTTTCACAGATTAATACTCCTCCTTCAGGTCACTATTCACAGGGTGCTGACATTATTGTCGGTCCCGGTGGTATAGTTTACGTCACCTGGGCAGCTCCTATTTCTGCAAGTCCATACACTGAAGATTATTTTGGTTTTGCAAAATCAACAAACGGCGGTACAAGCTGGACAGTAACTGAAAATGCTTTCGACGGTAACGGTATGCGTACATCATCTTACAACGGATGGGGAGTAAGAACAAACTCATTCCCGAGAATCGGTGTTGACAGAAGCGGCGGAACATACAATGGTTATATTTATATAGTAACATCACAGGTTAACCTTGCACCTGCTGGTTCAGATGCAGATATAGTTCTTCACCGTTCATCAGACGGCGGAACGACCTGGTCTGCAGGTATCAGAGTTAATCAGGATGCAGTCAGCAACGGAAAAGTTCAGTTCTTCCCTGCTATCAGAGTAGATGAAGGCGGCGGTGTGAACATTGTTTATTATGACAACAGAAACTATCCTTCAGTTGGTGACTCCTGCGAAACTTATATGTCACGTTCAATTGACGGCGGTTTAACCTGGACAGATATTAAAGTTTCTGACCACAGATGGAAACCAGTCGGCGAAGGTGGTTCAGGTTCATACATGGGTGACTATATTGGTATCACTTCAGGAAATAACAAAATTTGGCCTTTCTGGTTTGATAATAAAACCGGAACGATGCAGGCATGGGTAGCACCGATAGATATCGGTCCTTCTATTTCGCATACTCCGCTCGGAAATACAGAGTTAACAACAGGAAGCAGAACAGTTGATTGTATTATCACACCGGCAGGAAGCCCGATAACACCTTCAACAGTTAAATTGTATTATTCTTTGAATAATCCTACACTTACTTCAAACGTAACAATGACAAACAGCAGCGGTAATAACTGGACAGCCAGCTTACCTTTATCAGGTGCAGGTCTTTACAGATATTACATCACAGCAACAGACGGTTTAAGCAGAACGGCAACATATCCTGCAGGAGCACCTGCAAGCACAGTTCAGTTCACTGCTTCACCGGATACTGCAAAACCTGTTATCACACACACTGCAATCGGTTCAACACCAAAAACTTCATGGCCTGTTTCAGTTACAGCAACAGTTACAGACAATATCGGTGTTGACTCTGCATGGGTAATATGGCGCATAAATTCAGGTGTGAACAAGAGATTTAAACTTGTAAACACAAGCGGCAGTACTTATTCAGCATTGTTCAATTCAATAAATTCAGACGTAAACGTCAACGACATTATCTATTATAAAATCTATGCACAGGATAACTCTTCAAACCATAACAGAGATTCTTCTGCACAGTATAATTTCACGATTATCAACTTAACAAACATCTGTATCGGAACAGGAACAACATCTTCAAACTATCCGTTTACAACATTCTGGATGGACGGAAGAACACAGATTCTGTTCACAGCGGCTGAACTTTCAGCAGCGGGTATGGGTGCAAACTCAGCAATCACAAAGGTTGGCTTCAATGTTCTGACTGCAAGCTCACAGGCAATGAACGGATTCAACGTAAAGTTCCAGGCAACAACACAAACATCGTTGACAGGTTTCGTAACTTCAGGTACATGGTACACAGGCTTCAGCGGTACATACACTGTCCCGGGAACAGGTGCACAGAATATCGATATGACATCACCGTACTTCGTATGGAACGGAACCAGCAATTTGCTTGTAGAAATCTGCTACGATAACTCAGCATACACATCATATTCCACAGTTGCATCAACATCAGCATCAGGAATGACATGGGGTTATTACACAGACAACTCAACAGGTTGCACAATGACAGGCGGTTCGGCACAGGCAAACAGACCAAACACCTGCTTCACATTCACAACAGGCGTTGGTGTAAACCCAACCGGTTCAGAATTACCGAAAGTATATTCATTATCACAGAACTATCCAAACCCATTCAATCCGGTAACCAAGATTAACTTTGCATTACCGAAAAATGGTCTGGTAACACTGAAGATTTATGACGTTCTCGGAAGAGAAGTAAGAGCACTCGTTAACGAAGTTAAATCAGCCGGACAGTATTCAGTTGATTTCAACGCATCGGAATTCTCGAGCGGAGTTTACTTCTATAAACTTGAAGCAGACGGCTTCAGCGACATTAAGAGAATGATGTTGATTAAATAAAAAGGGTAAATATAATATAATAAAAACGGAGGCGGTTTGATTTCAGACCGCCTCTTTATTTAAGTATAACTTTTATCTGTTGACTTTCAGAAATTTAAGAGATAATTTAATTAAATTTAAATAAATTGTAACTTTTTAATTAACTAATTTATAGCAAAATGAAAAAAACTCTCTCCATTCTTGCCATTTTTATTATCGGTTTTGTAATTTTCACCGGTCAGAAAAATGATAATGATAGTCCCAGATGGTCGCAGATTTCATCCGCAGTATATCCAGACGGGAAATACGTACCACTTCCGAGTCAGCCGGACAGGTATGTAAGATTTTCAACATCGCCGAGATACATCAATTCTCCAACAGGTGTAACGGCAATAAATCCAAGTGTAAGGGTTTTACCTTCTACCACCTGGTATCAATCCGAGTTATACCTTGCATCGAATAAGGCAAACAGAAATGTCATGTTCGGTTCATCGAATAACGTTTCCGGAAGTTCAATCAATTCCGGTTGTTTCGTTACCACGGATAACGGTTCCACCTGGGGTGGCTGGCAGCAAATTAATTCAGGCAACCTGAATGACCAGCGCGGAGACCCGGGTCCTGTAGTTGATAAAAACATGAGATTTGTTTTCTCTCACCTTGTTTCTGCTACAAATTTCGGTAGTTTAACAGGTATGGGTGCAAACTATTCCACTAATTCAGGTGCAAACTTTTCGACAACCTGGATGCTTGAGACTAACGCTAATGTTGATAAAAACTTAAGCGGAACGGACGATTCACCAACGAGTCCGTATTATGGCTATTCTTACACAGCATGGTGTAATTTAAGTTCACCATATTCATCAAGGTTTGCAAGAACAACAAACGGCGGTGTTACATGGGATCCGATGGTAACTCTTGCAACTTCCACAACTAATTATTATCAGGGACACGACGTAGCAGCAGGACCTGAAGGTAATATTTATGTCATCAGCAGTTATGAAGGCACAGCATCACCCTGGAAT
>CAIUQV010000556.1 GCA_903901375.1 uncultured Ignavibacteriota bacterium | reverse complement strand
GCAGAAATATATTCAGTAAACGGCAAATCCTTAGAAAAGTTTTTATAAATATCAAATCTATGCACCGAAGGATAATGAACGCTTGTTTGGATTCCTGCATTATTCAGCCGCTCTCTTATAAACTCTCTTTTAACACATGCAGAGTTTTTTAATACAACCGGAAAAATATAATTTGAAGAATAATCTTCTCTGCCAACAAACGGAATTATAATATTTTTACTTCCTGATAATATATCGATATACAACTTCCTTATTTCTTGTCTCTTCTTCAAATCTTCTTGAAGTTTATTAAGTTGAACAATACCTATTGATGCCCTGATATCATCCATTCTGTAGTTAAAACCAAGATTAACAACATCGTATTCTGTTGCATGACCTTTAGCTCTCTCAAACGACATAGTCGTCATTCCATGCGACCGGAGAAGTTTGGCTTTTTCAAAAATCTCTGGGTTATTAGTAACCAGCATTCCGCCTTCGCCTGTTGAGATATTTTTATTCGAAAAAAAGCTAAAACAACCAATATCACCTATAGTTCCAAGTTTTCTGCCTTTGTATTCTGAGAGTGGTCCATGACAGGCATCTTCTATGACTTTCAAATTATATTTATTTGCTATTGCCATAATTTCATCCATATCACAAGCAAAACCTCCATAATGCATTACTACGATAGCTTTAGTTTTTTTTGTAATGAGTTTTTCAACCTTAACAGGGTCTATATTCAAATCTTCATGACTTTTTATATCACAAAAAACAGGAACAGCATTAACATACTTTATACTATTAGCAGTTGCAACAAAAGTAAGTGAAGGACATATTACCTCATCTCCATCACTTATTCCAAGAATAATCATTGCAAGGTGTAAAGCAGTTGTGCAGCTGCTTAAAGATAAAGCATAACGGCATCCAAGCATACCAGAAAATAGATCTTCAAACTCTTTACATTTAGGGCCGGTTGAAATCCATTTGGACCTTAATGTATCTATAACTGCTTTTTCCTCAGCCTCATCAAAATTCAGATCAAATAACGGAATGTTAATTTTATACATTATAAATATCGGATTTGTATAAGTCTAAATTATTCCTTAAGAACTCAATTGTTTCTATAATACCATTTCTCAATTTTGTTTCAGGTTTCCAGTCTGTATATCTGGTTAATTTCTTGTTATCACAAAGTAATCTGCTAACCTCACTTTTTTCCGACCTGATTCTTTCATCTTTCATAACAATTTCACTTTCTCCTGCTAATTCAGATATCAGTTTGATTAAATCCGAAATTGATATTTCCCTGGAATTTCCAACATTAGTAACTTCACCAAATAATTTATCCGAATTAAAAATGCATATAAATCCTTTTGCAGTATCCTTTACAAACGTAAAATCTCTTGTAGGTGTCAGATTCCCGAGTTCGATTTTCTTTTTCCCTGCCAATATTTGTATTATTGTACTTGGAATAATTGCCCTGGCAGATTGCCTTGGCCCGTAAGTATTGAAAGGCCTGACAACTTTAACAGGCAAATCAAAACTTCTGAAATAGCTCAACGCCAAAGAATCTGCAGCAATTTTTGTTGCGGAATAAGGTGATTGCCCGACTAAAGGATGATTTTCATCAATAGGAATGTATTGCGCACTACCGTATGTCTCGCTGGTTGATGTAATTATAACCTGATTTATTTTCAGATATTTTGCAGCCTCAAGAACATTATAAGTACCTTCTATATTTGTTTTAATATAAGCCAGGGGTGAAAGATAAGAATAAGGTATTCCGATTAGCGCAGCTAAGTGAAAAACACTTTCGCATCCTTCCATTGCTTTTCTAACAGAATCGTAATCTCTTATGTCGCCAGTGATTATTTCTATATCATCTTTAAATTCAGATGTATCTAACCAACCCCACCTGTTACCTGAATTATACCTGACAAGTGCTTTAACATTATATCCTGTTTTAACTAACTCTTCTGTAAGATGCGAACCTATAAATCCGCCGGCGCCGGTAACTAGTATTTTTTCCAAATATATTGAATTAATTAAATCTTATTATGAATTTTTATTTATTTAACTTTAAAATGTTCATTATAAATGTTTTGAGCCTTTTCATAATCATTTAACTGTCCTATATCAAGCCAGTACTCTTTTAATTCATATTTTGTTATAGTAATCTCTTTCTGAAGAAGATTTTTAATCAGCATATCCATACCAAAATAGGTATTATCTGGGATATAATCAAATATTTCCGGCTTCATTACATAAATACCAGCAAGTATATAGAATATTAAATCAGGTTTTTCTTCAATCTTTATTACATTATCACCCTCAAACTCTATATTTCCAAAAGCATATGGCTTTACTTCCCTTTTAATAGATAAAGTAAGAACTGAATTTTGTTTTTTTGAAAATTCATAGAATAAATTGAAATCTATTAATGATAAAATATCTCCATTCATAACTAGGAAAGGTTCTGTTAAATAATTCCTTAGTAATGTTAAAGGTCCTGCTGTTCCTAAAGGTATATTCTCTTTGCTTATCGTTAATTTCACCCCATATTTACTTCCATCTCCGAAAAAATTTTCTATATAATCAGATTTATAATTTGTAGCTAGAAATATTTCGGAAAAGCCGCACATTTTCAATCTTTCTATCTGAATTTCCAGTACTGCTTTTTCTCCAATAGGTAAAAGTGGTTTCGGAATTATCTCCGTAAATGGCTTTAACCTCGTACCTAAACCTCCGGCTAATATTACTGCTTTCATAATTTTTTCGTTAACTTTATATATTTGATAAAAATCATTTTCATATACTGTCGTGTAATCCAAACTTTTCAAATACATAGATTTCTTTTCTCTGACTATAAATTCAGGCTTGTATTTCTTAATATAATCATAAATGTTAAAATTTCCTGATACTAACTGCTTATAAT
>CAIUQV010000555.1 GCA_903901375.1 uncultured Ignavibacteriota bacterium | reverse complement strand
GTTCTCTTAATATCAGAACTTTTTCCTTTGATGAAATTACTTTGTACTTTGACATCTTAAATCTCCTTTTCTACAAATTTAATGATTTAATTTGTCCAATTCCATCTGAAGCATTACAAATGTAAAGTAATGTACATTTCAAGGTTGACGATTTAAAAGTCTTTGATACTACAAATATGCAACCCTTACAGGGTAGAAAATATTCTCATGTAAGGTACTACAAATATGCAACCCTTACAGGGTAGAAAATACTCTTATGTAAGGTTATGTACTATAACTGGGTTGATGATTTAAAATGTCTTTGATACTACAAATATGCAATCCTTAAAGCTTTAAAGGTATTCAACCTTACTTCACCACTACCCTTATCGTGTCTGCCGATTTATACTTGTCCCTGCTGGACGATAATAACAGTATAGCTTTATCCCTGCTTTTCAAAATTCTAGCTTTTGATAATTCTTTAAGTGTAAATTCTGTTATCTCATCCTCAGTCATACTCTTTTTAATCTTTATTCCAAATACTCCCCAGCGGAAATGGTTGTATGCGTTTATATAATCATCCTCTGTTATGGCAACTATTTCAGTATTCACTCTGTAAGCCGATAAATATCTCGGTGATTTCCCGGTTTTAGTAAATGTTACTATAGCCTTTGCGCTAATATCATTAGCCAGTGTCACTGCACTCTTGCATATGGATTTTAATTCATCTTTTAACTCATCGGAATTTTCAAGTACCGGCTTTCTGAATCTCTCTGCCCTTGCAATAATTTTCTCCATCGTTTCAACCACGTTCAGCGGATCAACTCCAACAGATGTTTCTCCCGAGAGCATCACGCAGTCCGTTCCGTCAAGTATTGCATTCGCAACATCAGTTGCTTCAGCACGTGTAGGAATCCTGCTGTTTGTCATGCTTTCCAGCATCTGCGTTGCAGTTATCACAGGTTTATGCTTTTTGTTACACTTTTTGATTATAATTTTCTGAAGTATAGGCACATCTTCGGGAGAAATCTCCACTCCCATATCACCACGCGCTACCATTATCACATCAGCCGCATCAATTATTTCATCTATGTTGTCAATTGCTTCAGGTCTTTCTATCTTTGCAACTACAGGTACATTCCTGCCATGTTTGGCTATTAATCTTTTTAGCTCCAAAATATCTTCTGCCTTTCTTACAAAACTAAGCGCCACTGCATCCACGTTGTGCTTCAGTCCGAATACAAGATTTTCTCTGTCTTTATCCGTAAGAGAGGGAAGTGATATCTTCGTGTTAGGAAGGTTAATTCCTTTATGCTCTTTAAGTACACCACCTTTCAATATAATGCAGGTAACTTCATTCTTTGTTATTTTAATAATCCTCAGACGCAGCAGCCCGTCGTCCATCAGTATGTATTCACCCTTCTTTACATCTTGCACAAAATCTTTATACGTCGTTGAAAAGCATTGCTCATTTCCCAGCACTTCTTTTGAAGTAATTGTTATCTTTTTACCATCAATTAGTTTTATCAAACCATTATTCAGTTTTCCCACCCTTATCTTCGGTCCCTGCAAATCCTGCATTATCGGAATGAACTTGTTCTTCGCTGCCGCTCTGACATTTTTTATATATTCCAGATGTGTCTTAAAATCCCCGTGTGAAAAGTTCAGCCTTGCAACATCCATTCCTTTACTAATCAATTTCTCCAGAACTTTTACGCTGCTCGATGCAGGTCCTATTGTGCAGATTATCTTTGTCTTGTTTATCATAACATTTCTTCCTTTTTAATAAAATAATTATTTAACAATTTATACAAAAAACATAACTAATATAATTTAAAAATCTATCCACGTTTAGCAGTGGTACTTAAAATCAGGTATGAAAAATCTTAAAAAGAAAACAGTATTTGTTACGGGTGCTTCAAGCGGAATAGGCAAAGCCTGCGCTGAAGCCTTTGCTGTCCTTGGTGCTAACCTTTTAATTTGTGCAAGAAGGATTGAGAGAATTGAAAAACTTGCGAATGAACTCCATAAGAAATATAAGATTAAAGTGTTTGCCTTCGAGCTTGATGTTCGCAGTTTCGACGTTGTTCAGGAAGCAATCAATGGTCTCCCGAAAGAATGGAAGAAGATTGATGTACTCGTTAACAACGCAGGACTTTCACGCGGTTTGAATAAGATTCAGGATGGCGTGCTTCAGGACTGGGAAGAAATGCTCGATACAAACGTTAAAGGTCTGCTCTATGTTTCTAAAACAGTTATTCCTTTTATGTTGAAAAGAAAATACGGACATATAATTAATATCGGCTCTATCGCAGGACGCGAACTCTATCCCGGAGGTAATGTCTACTGTGCATCGAAAGCTGCAGTGGATTCAATAACTAAAGGTATGCGCATAGATTTAATCGGTACCGGCATAAAAGTCTCAACCGTTGACCCGGGACTCGTAAATACTGAATTCGGAGTTGTAAGGTACCACGGAGATAAGAAACGTGCGGATTCTGCTTACGTTGGCATGAAACCTCTCACAGGTAAAGATATCGCTGAAGTCGTTCAGTTCATCGCAACACGTGAAGATTATTTAAATATTGCCGAAGTACTGGTTCTGCCGAAAGCACAGGCATCAGCAAACCTGACTTTCAGAAAACAATAATTTATTCTAATGAAGAGAATTATTTTCATACTTTTACTGTCACTTTGTTTCGCATCTTCAAATGCTCAGTGGTCATCAAATAACACAGTTAACAATTCTGTCGTTGTAATGCCTAACAATCAGGCAACTCCAAAAATCATTTCTGATATGGATGGGGGAGTCATAATTGTCTGGCAGGATAATCGTGCAAATTCCAGTTCATCGTACGGTGATATATACGCACAGCGTTTTGACAGGTATGGTGTCAGGCAATGGGGTGATACAACCGGATTACCAATAGCTGTTAAACCTGTTCTTGAAAGATACTACGATATATGTACTGACGGTAAAGGCGGTATAATTATTCTCTGGGAAGATAATCCTACTATTTATAACACAATCGTTAAAGGTCAGCGTGTTACTAAGTTTGGTGCAAAACTCTGGAGCGATACAGGTTATGTTATAGCCGGTACTGTCAACAGACAGGCAACTCCACGCGTCTCTTATGATAATAACGGCGGTTGTTTTTATTCATATTATTCAAGCGAGGTCTCTTCAAGTGATTACGATATAAAAGTTAACCGACTTGACAGTCTTGGGAATAATCTCTGGGGTTCAGGGAATTATGTGTGCCAGATACCGGGTAACCCAAGTGATATTTCAGTTTGCACTACAACAGATAATTGTTTCTTTATGGCATGGGGCGACTGGCGTGATGGTATTACAAACGAAGCTGATATTTATGCTCAGAAGGTTAATTCATCGGGTTCAGTATTGTGGCAGAATAACGGTATCCCCGTTTGTACAAAAAGGTTCACCCAGCAGTACCAGAAAGTTATGGCAGATAATAACGGTGGCGCTTTCGTTGCCTGGACTGACAGGCGAGACTCCATTTCAAACGATATTTATGTTCAGAGAATCCGTTCAAACGGATCGTTTGCAATGGTTGATACTGCTGTTGCTCTTTCCCACGATAATTTTGAACAGTACCGCTCTGAACTTGCTCCCGATATGAAAGGCGGTGTGATTGTAACCTGGTTCGATTACAGAAACGGACCCGAATATCCTTTCAACATTGATATTTATGCGCAGCGGATTGATTCTGCTGGAAACATTAAATGGACTCCCAACGGTCTTAATGTCTGCGATGCTCAGTATTCACAGATAAATCCTGCAGTTATGTCAGACGGTAATTACGGTGCGATATTCACCTGGGACGACAGACGTGCCGGTATTTCGGTATACGATATCTATGCTCAGCGTGTTGATTCGTCCGGTGCTTTGATGTGGAGTGCAGACGATGCACCAATCAGCATTGCCTCTGGCAATCAGTATAAACCACAGATAGCTCCTGCACAAAATGGTTTTGTAATTTGTTTCGAAGATACAAGAAATGGTATCAGTAACTACGATGTCTTTTGCCAGAAAGCTATGATGAACGGAAGTACAATTTTATTAGTTGAAAACACTCAGGGCATTATTCCGGATGGTTTCGAACTTTTTCAGAACTACCCGAATCCATTCAATCCATCAACTGCGATTAAGTTTAAGATTTCGGAAGCTGCAATGGTGAAGATTATTGTGTACGATGTAACCGGCAGGGAAGTTGAAGTTCTCGTTAATGAGAAACTTCAGTCTGGAACATACGCAACTCACTGGAACGGTTCGGCAAAGCCAAGCGGAGTATATTTCTGTAAACTTTCTGCAGGTGATTATTCCGATACACGGAAAATGATTCTTCTCAAGTAGGATTCTGCGCTGGAATTCTTAAAGTTATATATCAACTGATAGGTATAATGGTAACATCTTGGGATTGACGTTTTTGTCACTCTATCCATAGATTTATCTTGGCCACTCGTATGTTGCAAAAGTAAGTTTTTTAATAATTAGGATAGGTTAAATTTGCAATAACTACAAAATCAGTTTTGGCTAAGGAGATGAGAGAATCATGGCCATTTGAT
>CAIUQV010000554.1 GCA_903901375.1 uncultured Ignavibacteriota bacterium | reverse complement strand
CGGAACATTAGATACGGATGTGAGCGAATGTGGCGTATAAGCATTCCCGATTCTGCCGGATATCTGCCTTCGATATCATCTCTGATGTCGTGTATTTGTTTTGAAGTCAGATGTCTTGTTTGGATATTGACTTCCCAGCAATCGTAACGACTGTAGTCGTTTAGGTTCGTTATAAGATTCTCTTTTAGTAGTTCTTCGCGAAGTTTTGTATTCGGGTATGGAGTAATTACGTTGAAAACAGGCAAGTCTATGCCAATTCGTTTAGCAAATTCAAAATTGTACCTGATGCTTTCTTCAGTATCGTCAGGCTGGCCGAGAATAAATCCGCCAATAGATTTAATATTATTTTCCCTTAAATATCTTACAACATCTTCTGTATCGGATGCCGTAAGCTGATTGTCTTTATTCATAAATTCGAGGTTTGCCTGATGTGCGCTTTCTATTCCCAGGAAGATGTAGCTGATTCCTGCTTTGCGCATAGCTTCGGGAAGCCCGGGTGTGTCTTTAATTCCTTTTATGCTTCCCTGCATAAGATAATTAATATTATTTAGCTTCTCATTTTTAATTGTTTCGCAAAGAGCTTTGAACCTTTTACCATCAAGAGTTATGTTATCGTCAGTAAAAAATATCGACTTGGCACCTTTTGCCTGTGCGTCTTTAATGTCAGAGATAACTCTTTCAAATTTATACTTTCGGTAACTTTTGCCGTACATATTGTTTATACTGCAGAAGTTGCAGTCGTAAACACATCCGCGCGAAGTTTCAACAGCGTCCGCAGGTTTGTTGAATATGTAAAACCCTTTTTTAATGATCCGCACATTCCTGTCAGGAAGGTTCAGTTTTTCAAGGTCGGCAAGGCAGTTTTGAGGGTTTTGTATTATATTGCTATCCTGTTTGTAAATTAGACCGCTTACATTACTGAAATCTTTATCATTTTTAATTGCTTTAATGAGTGAATCGAAGGCAAGTTCACCTTCACCTTTAACGATAAAGTCTATAAGGTGTTCAGTGTCATTAAGAGCTATATTGTAACCGTCAACTGTTGCAGAATATCCACCGAGAACAGTGATTATGCTTTTATTGAACATCTTTGCAATCCTGAGAAATTTGTATACTCCTGCCAGCTGGAAAAGCATAGAAGTGAAACCTATTAGATCTGGATTATAGTCTTTCAGTATTTTAAGGAATACCTTTTCAGGGTATTTGCCCGCAGCTACAAGGTCTACAATCTTAACTTCATTCTGATTTCTATCAACATTAGCCGCTATCGAACAAAGCCCAAGGTTCGGTACTCTGAAAAGCATATCGAATCCGAAGCAGACATCGTTAGCAGCAACAAGTAAAATTCTCATTTGCCAAAATACAAAATATATTTTCAAACGTCATTGCAAATATTGAAGGCATACCGGAATGTATTTATGATTCAAATTCATCCATACCGATATTATCAGATATTCTTGTTTGAACTGTAGCTCTTGCCGGAAAATATTCAATGATTGTCATTTTTACTATCTTAAATAAGCATATGGATATCATTCACAAGCAGGAATAAAAAAACCCCGTCATATTGCGACGGGGTCTCGG
>CAIUQV010000553.1 GCA_903901375.1 uncultured Ignavibacteriota bacterium | reverse complement strand
TATACTTTCACTCCTTATAAATGAGGTAGATGAGGAGGGCTGACGGGGAAACAGCTCTCCTATTTTTTTGTCCAAATCAGATTTTATATTCAAAGTTTCTTGTAATTCCATTAAGTCATACATCGTTATTAAAGTACATATTCCAGACTTTGATTTAGTAAGAAATATAATGTATTTTTTTAGTTTATATTTTCTTAATTTGTTTTAATGAAATCGGATAATATAAATATTACTGAAGATAAATCTCCCTACTCTTATCTCCTTATAGATTCGGATTTTAAAATCGTAAGGTTCAATGACTACGCTTACGAGAGTATAATCTCTTTCCTGAAAATTAAAATGCATATAGGTATGTCTGTGATGGATATTATTCAGGATGAATTCAAAGAAATAAGCAGAGAAATTTTCGATGATGCATTCAGGGGGAATTTTATTCGTAGGGAATTTAAACTGGTCTCCCCTTTGGACAATAAGGATTATTATTACGAGTACATTTATAATCCAGTCTTTGATAAAGATAACATAGTTAATTATATATCAATAAGTGCGGTTAATGTTACTCATACCAAAAGACTGAGTATTGACTTGGAAGAAAGCGAAAAAAGGTATAAGGGAATAGTAAACCTGCAGGAAAGTTTGCTCATTAGAGTCGGAGTCAAAAGTGAAATTATTTTTGTCAATGATGCATATTGCAGAAAGTTCGGAAAGACTGTTGATGAACTGTTGGGAAATACTTTTATTCCTTTGGTTCATCAGGATGATCTGAACTTCACACTGAACGAAATGAAGAAACTTTATGAACCTCCTTTTCGTGTTAGTTTAGAGCAAAGGGCTTACACAGTAGACGGTTGGAGATGGCTGCATTGGGAATACGTTGCTATAAAGAATGAGAATGATGAAGTTGCTGAGATTCAGGGAGTCGGAAGGGATATTACAGAATTAAAAGAATCAATCTCATCTTTATCCGAAACTAACGAACTGCTGAATACCATACTGAGTTCATCACCTCTTGGTATCGTAGTTGTTGACCTTGGCGGGAAAGTTAAATTCTGGAGTAATGGTGCCGAAAGTATGTTTCAGTGGAATTCAACAGATGTTATTGGGAAATATAATCCTGTAATAAGGAAAGATGATATTGCTGAATACAATAAGAATTGTATAAAGCTTTTCGAGGGTGTTTCATTGCATGAAAATAATTTAGAAAGACTTAGGAAAGATGGAACAGTTATTCTTACAGATGAGTATAATACTCCTCTTAAAAATTCAAATGGCGATATCACTGCCGGACTGCTTATATACCAGGACGTAACTGAAAAAGTAAAAGTAGAATTTGATAATCTGAAGCTTTCATCTGTGTTTAATTCAAGTAATGCCGCAATTGCGATTTTGAATGACAGGTTTGAGGTTGAATCTATAAACAAAAGATATTCTCAAATAACAGGTTTTGTTCTTAAAGATGTACGGGGGAAAAATCTGAGAGATATAAGCCCGCCTCAGTTGACCGAAGAAGAATATGGCAATATCGTTGCTGCTCTTGTTGAAGGCGAGGAATGGAAAAGTCAGATGATAAATGTAACTAAAAGCGGTAATCCGTACTGGGAAAGTATTGTAATTTCTCCTGTAAGTAATCTTAAGGGTGAAATAGGGAATTATCTGTTAATCAAAGAAGATATTTCTGAAAATAAAAAAGCTGTGCAGGAACTTTTCAATTCAAGATTGCGGCTTGGAACAATCCTGAATAGTATATCCAATATTGTATTGTATGAGTTCGGCGGTAAAGAACCTTTTATCTCATCCAATGTTCAGAAAATTCTTGGATATTCAGCCGAATCAATTCTCGGTAAAAGTAATTTTGTAGAGTCGATAATTGTTCAGGAAGATATTTCATATTATTTAAGCGAATTCAATAAATGGAATATAAGTAATTCCAGAGATGTGTTTAAAATTAGTTTCAGGTGCAGAACTGCTGACGGTAATATCATTTGGGTTGAAAATATAATGTCAAAAGTTGATGAAAGTGATTTTACTTATTATTGCGGTGTTTTACAGGATATTACTGACTTCAAAAATAAGGAAGAAATCATAGCCTGGAATGAAAC
>CAIUQV010000552.1 GCA_903901375.1 uncultured Ignavibacteriota bacterium | reverse complement strand
TGGTCATATGTTTTTCCTTTTGCAATCCCTGAGAATATTTTGTAAGTGAAGAATTAGAAGCATTCTTAAAAATATCTCCCATTCCGCTAAAAGGTTTTATCTTCTGATAATATTCAAGTACTTTACTTTCCATGTTAAAAGCAGATAATGCAGAATCGATAGTCGGATTATTCAAAGAAGAGTATTTATAAACTATAACTTCAAGCACCCGACGAAGCTCAATCGGGAAAGCACCTTTAGTGATTTTCATCTGTGAATTGAAAAGAGATTCCTTTTCAGACTGAGTGAGAGGTAGAGCATTATATTCAGAAAGCACTTTATTCCAATTCTCATCTCCACCTTTAGCAGAAAGGAATGCAATAGACGTTACCTTATCTATTTCTGATTTAAAATCCAGAACAAGTTTATCATCTGACATAAGTACCTATTAAAATTCTAAATCGCTATGAGCATCACCACCTGACATTTCCGAATACTTCTTTCTGTACTCAGCATCAAGCTGCATCATTTTAGTTGCCAATGAAAAATCTGACATCATTTTCGCAGACCAGAAAGAAGAAACATTAGAGAAATCAGCGACAGTCATACCGAAATCTTTAAGAACATCCTGTGCATCTCTCCCCTGTTTGCCAAGAACGTCCTGGGCGACCATAGATTCGACATATTTTTCAAAAGAACAGGATTCCTCAGTAATAGCCGAGCCACCACCAAGATTTCCAGAAGCAGAGGCAGTAAATGCCGCAGAATATTTTGTTGTGATTGTGAAGGTTGTATCGTTTTTCATACGAGTTAGCCATTCGGCATTTACTCTATCCCATTTAGGTGCGTCAATACCTAAAGTTTTGATAACATCTTCTGTACTTCCTCCAGATGCAAGTTTAGCATTTGCAGAAGCCCACTGTTCGAGTGTGACTCCTTCGAAAGGTTCAAGATTTGCGTTCCCCATTTTTAATAGTGATTAATTTTATAAACAGAAGATAAAATATACAATCAGGAATGAAAAAGCAAAGAATATATGAACTTTAAGTCCATAAAAACAGAAAAAGAATTAAAAATGATATTTTATTAAGATTCAGTTCTTTTGTCTCAGACCATACAGATTTAGTTTTGAAAACAAGAAATCTTTCTGCAACGGTTTTGGAATGTACTCATTACATCCGGCATCAAGACATTTCTGATAATCTCCACTTTGTACATGGGCTGTAACGGCTATGATTGGGATATCTTTATTAAACTTTCGTATTTCCATTGTAGCATCAAGCCCGTTCATCTTAGGCATTTTAATATCCATCAGAATAATATCTACATCCGGATTATTCCTGCACATTTCCACAACCTGCTGACCATCCTCTGCATGAAGAATGTCATAAGATTTTTTCAATATTGTTTCCATGTAAAGATAATTGAATGTATCATCTTCGGCGATAAGAATAACTGATGCTGATTTTTTTGATGCTGAATCACTTTGTATTTTAAGAGGTTCATTTTTTGATTTAACTTCTGAACAAGGTAAAGAGAAACAAAAAACACTTCCTTTACCTTTTACAGATTCAACGATAATATTACTTCCAAGAGTTTTTACGAACCCCTTCACTATTGCAAGACCGAGACCACTTCCTTCATAACCACGAGAGGTTGAAGAATCTTCCTGTCTGAAATTATCAAAAATAAAATCAAGAGCATCGGTGTTGATGCCGATACCAGTATCTTTAACGAAAAACTTTAAGGAATTATCATTCTTTTCGGCACCGAGTATGATATTGCCCTGAGTTGTAAACTTAAAAGCATTATCGAGCAAATGCGACATAACTTTGAAGATCAATTCTTCATCTGCATTAATTAAAACAGTATCTATATTCTGAGGTAATTCAAGAACAAGAGGAATATTATGCTTATCTGAAAGTGGTTTAAATTTATCATGTAATTCGTTGAACAAATTTAAAGGAGTGAATGATTTATTATTAACTTCAATACTTCCAGAAGTAATTAATGAAATATCCATATAATCTGTAATAGTCTGAACAAGACGTTTACTGCTGTTATCTATGTACTCAGAATATTGCAGTTTCTCATTTTCAGACAAGTCGGATTCAATAAGAAGAGAAGAGAATCCAAGAATACCGTTAAGCGGAGTCCGAATTTCGTGTGAAATATTGTTCATAAAAGCAGTTTTCAGCCTATCGCTTGCTTCAGCTTTATCCCTTGCTTTGATTAACTGAGCTTCGAAATTCTTTCTTTCCGTTATATCGGTCAGAGTACCAATGTATCCAATTGTATGCCCTTCTTTAATCTCCGGAGTAGTATTAGCGATAACCCAGATAATATCACCTTCAGGTCTGATGAATCTAAATTCTGCAGTAGTAAGATACTGCCAGTCGGAAATACTTTTTCTATCATCGGGGTGTACAGCAGTAATCCAGTTAAAGCCAAGGGCTTCGGAAAAACTTATTCCGGATAACTCACACCACTTGGGATTCACATAAGTAATAAAACCGTCAGCTTTAGTTCTGAAAATACCTACAGGGGATACCTGAGCGAGATTCTGAAAAAGTCTTTGACTTTCTTCAAGTTCCTTTTCAACTTTGATAGACTTAACACGTTCTTTTTTAATTCTCAAAGCATTTTCAAAAGCACCCGGCAAGCGATGCAGTCTTTCTTTAACAACATAATCCCAGGCGCCGAGTTTAATCGAATCAGCGGCAAGTTCTTCAGTAAGGGAGCCGGTTGAAATGACAAAGGGCAGAGTATTATCATATTCAATAGCTATTTTCAGAGCTTCAAATCCTGTAAACTGTGGTAAATTGTAGTCACTAATAACGATATCAGGTTTAAAACTGTTTAGGGCATTTATAAAAGAATCTTTATCCTTAACCAATTCAAATATTAAATCTGCGGTAACGTTATTAGCTAACTCAATTTTAATAAGTTCAGCATCGTTAATATTATCCTCAAGAAGAAGAACCTTGTATTTTTCTTTGAAGGTACTCATAAAATTAAACTTAAATTGTTTTATTGATTAAAACCCAAAATGCACCAATCTTTTTAATTGCCTCAACGAATTCCACAAAATCAACAGGTTTCACAACGAATGCATTTGCTCCAAGGTTGTAACTGGCGACAAGGTCTGATTCCATTGAAGAAGAAGTTAGCATAACGACCGGAATTGACTTAAGATTGTTATCTGACTTAATAATTTTGAGTGCCTGGATTCCATCAATTTTAGGCATTTTGATATCAAGCAGAATTAGAATAGGATTTTCCTTTTCCCTATCGGAATATTTCCCTTCGAACTTTAAATAATCGAGAAGTTCCTGCCCGTCCCTTACAATGTCAATGCGGTTATGAAGTCCGCATTCCTTAAAAGCGGCAAGAGTAATTTCGATATCATTTTCATTGTCTTCAGCGTACAAAATTGGAGGTACATTATCCATAATAATTAGGTTATAATTTTATATAAAATACAGCACCTTTATTAAGCTCACCTTCAGCCCTAATAGTGCCGCCATGTTTTTGAATTATTTGTTTTACGTTTGCCAAACCAATCCCCGTTCCTTCGAATTCATCCTGTGTATGCAATCTCTGGAAGACACCGAAAAGCTTGTTTACATATTTCATATCGAAACCAACACCATTATCACGGACAAAGAAAGTAAAATCATCGGAGTTAGTTCCAGAACCGATTTCAATAACAGGATTATTATTATTAGAAGTAAATTTAATTGCGTTAGAAATCAGGTTCATAAAAACCTGTTTCAAAAGATTTTCATCTGCCCGAATGACGGGAAATTTATCAACTTTCCATTGAATAGAACGGTTTTTTGTATCAGGATGCAAATGTGAGATTACATCTTCAACGAGCGAATTGAGGTCAACATCATTCTTAGTAAGACTTTTTCTTCCAAGACGTGAAAAGCTTAAAAGATCATCTATAAGTTTTGCCATTTTAGAAGTAGATTCAGATATTTTATCAAAATATCTGTTCGTATCGGAAGATTTATCTGCAATACTATTTCTCAAAATTCGTGAAAACCCGTCAACGTGCCTAAGCGGAGCGCGCAAATCGTGAGAAACAGAATAGGCAAAAGACTCAAGGTCTTTATTAGCAGCTTCGAGCTGTGCAGTTCTTTCCTGCACACGAATTTCGAGTTCTTCATTTAATTTCCTGATTTCAGCTTCAACTTCAGATAATTTTGTTAT
>CAIUQV010000551.1 GCA_903901375.1 uncultured Ignavibacteriota bacterium | reverse complement strand
GGGTTATTTTGGTGGTATTGAATTATCTATTCGTAAAAATTATAAAAAACTTTTTTATTCAGTTTTAGTATTAAACATACTTCCGTTAGTATTTTTTAAATACTTAAACTTCTTTAGCCTACAATTATCATTCGCCGCAAAAAATATCGGATGGAATTACGGCGATAATCTGTTTAGTATAGTATTACCGGTAGGGATATCATTTTATATTTTTAAGAATCTGAGTTATATTATTGATGTAAAGAATAAAACTATAGAACCTGAAAGAAATTTTATTATATATGCTAATTATGTAAGTTTCTTTCCTGCTCTTTTATCAGGACCAATTGACAGGGCGAAAGTATTAATTCCTCAGTTTAAGATAAGTGATGGAGTTATGAATAAAAAGAGATGGTTTTTTAATGGGTTTGAAATAGAGAACATTATGAGCGGATTGAAATTGTTGTTATTTGGATTTTTTCAAAAAATTGTTGTCGCTGATAGGTTAGCAATATTTGTTAATAATGTTTATGATAATCCACAGAATTTTAAAGGCATCAATATTATTATTGCTACTCTTCTGTTTTCATTTCAAATACTCAATGATTTTTCAGGGTACACAAATATTGCTTTAGGAAGTGCGTATTTATTTGGGTTTAAATTATCCGATAATTTCAAAAGACCATATATTTCGGAATCGGTTTCAGAATTCTGGAGAAGATGGCATATTACATTATCAACATGGCTGAGAGATTATATTTTCTTGCCGGTGTCTTATTCGTTATTAAGGCTCACTAATGGTAAATTTAAAAATCAGCCGGAGATATTTACTTATATTATCGCTACTATTATTACAATGCTAATTGCCGGAATATGGCATGGTAATGGACTGACATTTATCTTGTGGGGTTTAATGCTAGCATTTTATATGTCTTTTTCAATAATAATTAAGAAAAGAAAGAAAAAGTTTATTAAATTAATAGGATTTAATAATAAGAATTATTACCGCTACATACGAATAATAAGCACTTACCTATTTATTTCATTAAGCTGGGTATTTTTCAGAATAGCTAATATTGAGGCACTTAATAATCTTTTTTCGGGTATTGATAATATTTATGATTATTTTAGTGACATAACAATTTTTAATGGAATTACATATTTTGTTCAGCCAAAGCTTGAATTATTATTTTCCATTTTGTTCATATTTTCTGCAGAATACTTGTTGAAGTATGATAATTATCTCGAATTTCTTAGAAATCATAGTATATTAGCAAGATGGGCGACATATTATTTTCTTTTATTCAGTATTCTATTGTTTGGTGTTTTTAAGTATAATAAGTTTATATATTTTCAATTTTAATTAGTCTCTGCTTATGTTCTCGACATAAGCTCTTTGCAATTTAAGCCGATAATTTGAAAGTTATTAGTAACTCAGATAATTTGTTTTAGTAAATTGAATTTATTAAAGAAGTCTATATTTTTTATTCTATTCTTATTTGTTTTTGCTTATGGGTTTGATAAAATATTATTGTTTGGATTAAGCAGAACTAACGCTGCAGAATGGGGCAGATGGAACAAGTTAATATGCGGGATGGAAGGTGCTGATGTTTTAATTATGGGTTCAAGCAGGGCTGTTTATCATTATAATTGCAGAATAATGGATTCAATAACTGGATTGAAATTTTATAATATAGGTCTAAATTCACATATAATAAATTATCAATTACCGTTATTGAAAACATATATTAAATATAATGGGACACCACGAAATGTTTTACTGAATGTTGATATAAGTTTTTTGTGGATACAAAAGGAAATACCTGGGATTGAATATTATTTGAATGTTCTTAAGGAGGAAGATGTTTATAATAATCTTTCAAAATATAAACCCGAAATATATTGTTATAAAATGATTCCTCTTTATGGTTTCATTTTTACAAGGATTCCAATTATGTATGCATTAAACAGTATTTATAATTCCACAAATATTAATAACGATCCATTAAAAGGTTTCGAGCCGGTTGTTAAAGAGTTTAATGATGATTTTGAGACTTTTATAAAAGATAAACAAAATGGTTATACAGTAGATTTTACTGAGGAG
>CAIUQV010000550.1 GCA_903901375.1 uncultured Ignavibacteriota bacterium | reverse complement strand
TATAGTCTTATTAGCTACAACACTATTGTCTTATTATTGGTTTCAATTTTTACGTTGCTCTAATTCATTACTTTAAATAATTTTGCTTATGAAAACTTTATTGTACAACGGTAAAATCTGGATTGGTAAAAACTATTTTGCTTCATCTGTTGGCATAGACTCTGAAACTGGTAGTATCATCTTCGTCGGAAAGGGCAAATCCGATGATAAAAATATCTATGGCGAGGCAATTGACTTAAAAGGAAAGCTGGTTCTGCCTGCATTCACAGACGGTCATTGCCATCTCTTTAAAGGTGCCCTGGTTAACTCAGAAGTAAACCTCAGGTATTCTGCTTCAAAGAAAGATTTTGCCGGTTCCATAAATGATTACAGGGGCACTTTAAAAGAATGGGAATGGATTATAGGCGGTTATTTCTCCGAAGTTAATTTCTCTGAAGATATAACAGTCAGTAAAGTTTTTATAGATAGTATATGTGATGATGTTCCCGTTGTTCTTTTCAGAACAGACCTTCATTCCTGCATTTGCAATTCTCTTGCCCTTGAAAAGATTGGGATATTAAATCGCTTGAATGAATTCACAAAAGATGAAGTCATAAGAGATGAGAACAATAATCTTACAGGTGAATTTAAAGAGAAGGGAATGTATTTTGTCATCGGAGCATTACCTGTAAAATCAATAAGCACAAAAAAGCAAATTCTGAATAATCAAATTAATAAACTCCATTCATTAGGTATTACGTCCGTGACTGACATTTCCTGGAGAGAAGACCTCGATGTTTATAAAGCAATGTTTGATGAAAATAATCTGAAACTGAAAATAAATTCTGTCATTCCTGTTGAAGAATATGAAAATATCGCAGATTACAGAAAAGAATTTTCAGACTATAAAGAGTTTATTCGCTTCGGTGCAGTTAAAGCTTTCTACGATGGCTCTCTTTCAAGCCATACTGCTTTATTCTTTGATAATTATAAAGGTAAGAACAGTAACGGATTAAGAACAGAACTGGTTTCAAGCGGCAGGTTTAAAGAACTCGCATACAAAGCTGACCTTGCAAGCTGTCAGATGGTGATTCACGTTATCGGCGACCTCGCAGTAAATGAAGTGCTAAACTTAATAAAAGATATAAGAAACACAAATCCGTTATGGGACAGGCGCGTCAGACTTGAACACGTTCAGCATATTCATCATAATGACATATATAAGTTCAAAATGCTCGATGTGATTTCCTCAGTTCAGCCTGCTCATTTATTCTTCGATGCCAAAGTTGCGACTCAGCATTTAGAGAAACCGGAAACAACTCACGTATTTAAAAAACTTGTTGACGATGATAACAGATTCTGCTTCGGTACAGATTTTCCGGTCGTTCCTGAAAATCCTTTTCACACGATTTATACAGCTATAACCCGCGAGGCAGTGGGTTATCCCGATGGCTTTAATACTGATATGTGCCTCGACCTTGTTACCTGTCTCGACTCATATACTATCAACAATGCATATGCAAGCTATGAAGAGGAATCAAAAGGCAGCATAAGAGAAGGCAAGTATGCCGATTTAATAGTGGTGGACAGGGATATATTCAGCATTTCAACTGCGGAAATAAAAAATGCCGTTGTTGAAACTACTTTCCTCAACGGCAAAATTGTGTATACGGTTTAAACCTATTTTATAAGAACGGCTTCCAGGTAGATTTTCTGGTCTTTGTTTTTCATCAATTCTACAAGAGGGAATGACCAGCTTCCTGTTTTACCGTTAAAACTCAGACCGTTGCTTGTTTCAATGTTGTAAGGAAACTCTATTTCAAACTTTATATTCTTGTTTGCGAATAAAAAGGCAAACGCTTTATTGTTGTCTTCGTTTGAATTGTCATTCTCTGTGTTTGGTTTGTAAAGTAAACTGAAATTAATCTTGTCACCATTGTCTTTCCATTTTACTTCAGACTTGTTTTTTTCTTCTCCCGATAATTCTTTTGGAGATATGTTTGTTGCATAACCAATCTTATCGATAGAATTGAATTTGTAATTAAACTTGTAAGTTGTCGATGAGTCAGCATTCGTTGTACCTGTTAATTCCGTTATCTCCATACCTTCCTGCTTGCTAAGGTTCTCTCTTATCTTGCCAAGCATATCTTCGTGATTGTACAATGAATCCTTAATACTCATTGACTTTACAGAATCCATACTGCTCACCATACTGAAAATCAAATCGTAGAATGTTCTGTCTATGTTGAACGTCTGTGTCTCTGAACCGCTGCCATCAGCATTAATCTTTATTTTCCTGTCAATGTCTATGCACGAACTCAGTGCGAACAGACTCACGGCTATTAATAAAAGCGGTAATATGTTAAATAATTTTTTCATCTTATTACATTTGTTTGATTATTATAAATTTGTCTTTTCTTTTTGTAATACTATTTTACTTTTGAACTTGTTATTATTACAATATATGGTACGCCTTAAAATAATATCATTAAGCATTTTTCTCCTTATCTCTGTGTCTTTATTCGCACAGACGCAAAGAATTGTAATAAAATTTAAACAAAACACTCC
>CAIUQV010000549.1 GCA_903901375.1 uncultured Ignavibacteriota bacterium | reverse complement strand
CTATAGCAGCATTTATCTTGCTATTTATAAAAGACAAGGATAAGCAAAGTCAAATTAATAAATTGATTTTAATTGCTGATGAACTAAAAAAACAGACAAACGAATTTGAATTGCAAACACAACAAATGCGAGAACAAAACAGTATATTCAAAGAACAACTTGATTTACTTTATTCAATTCAAAGTGGAAATAAAGACCAACAAGAAAAATTAATTGAATTAAAGAAAAAAGAATTGAAAAGCAAAAATCGTCCTATATTTAAATGGGAGGAAGGTAATTCAGGTCCGAAATATATAAATGTAAAAATCAAAAATGTTGGTGAGGTTGCACGGCTTTTAGAATTTTATGAAATCGGTAATGGAGAACTAATATTTGTGACTCCAAAAGGTACAGAAGTGGCTAAAAACAACTTTTTTCAACTTGAGGCAGAATATTCAGGCAAGGAGAATATTCATAATATAGATACCCTTATAGAAATTCTTCTTGAAGATGCTGTTGGAAATAAATATAGACAAAAATTTAATATTAGAGGTAGTAAAGCTGAAATCTTACCAATTGAAGAAGTAAGAGATAATAACAAGGATTAACGCAAGTATTATTAACCTGAAAAATAAGAGTAAAATAAATATGAAAGAATTAGTAGAGGAAATAATATCTGATATAGATAATATATTTTATTATGATATCGAAACAACAAATTCCTATGTAGTTCCAACAAGAGATGATCCTGGATTAACGTTTCCATATGATGATATAAAGAAAGGAAAGATTATCGAAACATGTGTATTATTTGTTGATATCAGAAATTCGACAAGATTAAGTTCTACTTTCTCGAAAGATAAAGCAATGCTAGGAAAGATATATTCATCTTTTATTCATTCAATGGTATCAATCGCTGATGAATTCGGATACGTTAGAAATATTGTTGGTGATAGAATAATGGTTGTTTTTGAACCAAAGGATTGTATTGAAAATGCCCTTAAATGCGCTATTTTAATGAATACAGTTCATCAAAAATTAAGAAATGAGTATTATAAAAAATCACTATTCAGAATAGGCATTGGAATTGATTATGGTGAAATGTTAGTATTAAAGACCGGCATCCAGAAAAGAAATGAAGAACGCTCAGAATATAAAGGATTAGTGTGGGTGGGTAACACAGCAAACATTGCTTCAAAATTAACAGACTTATCTTCAAAAAGTATAAGCGAAGAAATGATTTCTGTTACATACCAAGATACTAAAACCATTTCGGACCTCTTTCGGCTTCAAAATCCTTTAGATATATTACTGAATAAATATTCACATGTTCCCCCAATTTATAGATTATTACCTAGTACCAAAACAGAAAATGTGAATACAAGTCAGTTTTTAGAAAAAATTAAAATTGAGGACAATGCTGTAACATTCGATGGGAAAAAAATTCAAAATCTTACTAAGGGCTACAAAAGCATTTCAACACCGGCAATTCTAATTTCTACAAACGCTTACAGAAAATACAGACTTGAAAAAGTAAAAATTGATTTTTCTGGCTCAATCGATAGAATAGAAATTAAAAACGGATTGTTCGAATATATCTACGGGGGTAATTTATACTTTTCTGAATTTTTAAGAAACAAAAAATGAACAAATTAGAAGAACTACACAAGATATTTTCAAACGTAAATGACTGGTTAAAATTTGCTGAAGCAAAAAATGCAGTACTGATAGGATTTATTAGTACTGTATTAGGTTTATTGATAGCGGGTTTTGATAATTTTTCGGAATGTTCACAGACTATTATCAAATGTATATTAATGCCTGTTGAGATAATTGCAATAATATTTTCAGTTCTTTCTTTCTTTCCCTATTTTGAATTAAATAATATTTCATCATTCTTCAAAATTGGGGGTAAAATTAATAACAATAAGAAAAACAATATTTATTTTTTTGAACATTTAAAGGATCTAAAGAGTATTGATGTAATTAATTATTTTGAATTAAAAGAAAATGACAATTTTACAATTGATGATAAAATATCCAAAGATCTGACAGAACAGATTATTACAAATTCAAATATAACTTCACAAAAATTGAAATTATTTAAATTTAGTGGTTTTGTTGCATTAGTAGGGTTTCTTATTTCAGCAATATTATATGTAATATTAAAATTTGTAAATTAGTATCGAAAAACGCCGATTTTTAACAAAAATAACATTTTGTTGAATTCAACAAAATGATTTTTTCAATAAAATATAAAATTATGAAACAAGAACTTATACAAGAGCTTTTTAAAAAATTTGAATCTGCCGTATGGGTACTCAACAATATCGAATGCTGGAGTGCCCGCGAGTTGCAAGAATTATTTAATTATTCAGATTGGAGAAATTTTCTTAAAGTAGTTGATAAATCAAAAAACGCGTGCCAAAAAGCCGGAGAAGAAATTGGGGATCATTTTGTTGATATCACCAAAATGATTGATTTAGGAAAAAGTGCTCAAAGAGAAGTCGAAGATGTCGCACTAACAAGGTACGCCT
>CAIUQV010000548.1 GCA_903901375.1 uncultured Ignavibacteriota bacterium | reverse complement strand
GAGAATTTTGACGCCGATTATAATAACGGACTTTTAAAGTTTGATGTTCAGCTCATTTTTGATAATCTTGGTGCCCAAAATCCTTCAGTCGTTTCAGCTTTTGGAAGCATAAACAAGTCTTCCGCCGTGGATTTCATTCTTAAGAATTCTTTTACCGTTTCAAAAGAAGGCGCTTATAAACTCGCTAAAATGTCTGATGCAGATTTAAAGTCTTCCGCCGACCCTCTCGTTAAATTCTTCATTGCTTCTAAACCAAAACTCGATGAACTCGTTGCTAAAAGAAAGGAAATCGAAGCAAGAATAGACGTTAACTCTCAAATGCTCGGTCAGGTACTCTACGAAATTTATAATACTTCTATTCCTCCCGACGCAACTCTGACATTAAGGATTTCAGATGGTACAATTAAAACTTATAGTTACAATGGAACCATTGCACCGCCAAACACCACATTCTACGGGCTTTATGACAGGTACTACTCACACGGAAAGAAATCTCCCTGGAACTTACCGGAAAGATGGAAGAATATTCCTTCCGATTTTAAACTTGAAACACCTTATAATTTAATTACTACTAATGATATTATCGGTGGAAATTCCGGAAGTGCTTTAATTAATACTAATGCTGAAGTTGTTGGTCTCGTTTTCGACGGTAACATAGAAAGTCTGCCCGGAAGATACATCTATACTACAGAGTCTAACAGAACTGTGGCAGTGGATTCAAGAGGTCTTCTGGAAGCTGTTAAAAATTTGTACAAAGCTAAAAGATTATCGTACGAAATGGAAAACGGTAAGATGTATAAATAACAATTTAATACATTATTTGCTGTAAAAATAATGTGTTTGATTGTTATTAAATTATGTCTTAATTTTAAGCAAAATTATTAAATAACTAAATTTAATATTATGGAAAATCTATCTGCTGTTGAAATTATCAAGTCTTTCAATAAACTTGACCACAAACAATTCAGAAAATACCTTACTTATCATCAGTTAAGGAACACAGGTAAGATATATCGTATTTATAAAACTATCACAAGGAATATCAGGAAAAAGTATGACGAGGAACTGATTCAAAAACAGATAAAACTTACTGCCAGCCCTGAAGGTAATGCAAACACTGCAAGGCAGAATATTGCTATGATGGTTAAAGTGCTCACAGAGTTCCTTGCCTCTAAAAAATATGAAGAATCTCTCTTCCTCCACGATACTTATACCGCACAGCAGTTAATGCACAGGGATCTGGGCGAACAACTTGGTATCCAGATAAGCAATATGGAGAAGAAACTTAAAGAAAAAGAACTTCTCGATGCAACAAAAGCTAATGAAGATTACTGGGTTAACATTCATAAATACAATTATCTCAGGAAATTCAAACCGCTTGAAAAAGAAAAGACACTCGAAGTAGAACAGTCCGTACTGGAAACCATTTCTGTTAACTTCCTGTCTCATTTCCTTCTTGAAATGATGAGCTATTATAATAATCTGATTATCCAGTCAGAAAATGTTAAGTATAATTTCGAAAAGAATAAACTCTATAAGATTATAAACCTTCTTGATTTAGAAAAACTCCTTAAAGTTATCGAAGGTTCGGAATATCATTTGTTGGTTAATATGTATTATATGGCTACCAGACTCGTTACCCATAAAAACCCTGAAGACTATTATAAGTATAAGAAATTGATTCTTGCAAATATAAATAAATTCGGTTCCGACGAAAGAGGGTATCATTTTACTAACCTTCTTAACTACTGTACATACAAGATGAACATCTCTACCGTGAAAGATGAATT
>CAIUQV010000547.1 GCA_903901375.1 uncultured Ignavibacteriota bacterium | reverse complement strand
TTTGATTTGGAAGCAATTCTTTCAAAGATAAATAAAAACACAAAAATCATTTATCTCTGCAATCCAAACAATCCAACCGGAACAATTATTAATAAAACTGAATTCGAAAGCTTCTACGCAAAAGTTCCTAAAGATGTGATAATTCTGTTCGATGAAGCTTATCTTGAATATGCCGTTCATCATTCTGATTATCCAGATTCTCTGGATTACCGTTACGATAATGTTATCACTCTCAGAACTTTCTCAAAAATTTATGGCATCGCAGGTCTGCGAATCGGTTATGGCTTTGCACACGAGTTCATTGTTGAAACTCTTATGAAGACAAAACTTCCTTTTGAACCAAACACTCTCGCTCAGGCAGCTGCAGTTGGTGCTCTGGACGACGACGATTTTATTACAAAATCTGTTACGCTGAATAAACAGGGATACGAGTATTTCCTCGGCGAACTGAAACCATACGAAGAAAAGGGTTTATTTAAAATTATTCCTTCTTACGCAAACTTCCTAATGCTCGATTTGTTTTCTGAAGAAAAAGTTTCTGATATAAACCAGAAACTTCTAAGGAAAGGTGTCATCATACGTCCTCTTAAGGCTTTCGGTCTCGGAAACTGTCTGCGTATTACAATGGGACTTATGAAAGAGAATGAGGCATTCATTCGCGAATTCAAAAGTATATTATAGAATGGTAATCACAAAGGAAACTACCATCAAAGAACTTGTTTTCACTTTTCCCGCTTCCTCAAGCTATTTTATGAAGCGAAACGTGAAACTGCTCGTTTCCGGCGATGCAAGATGGGGAACTATAGAAAATGTACTCTTAAGTAAAAACTATTCCGATGAAGAAATCAGCAGGATAGTAGACGAACTGAATGTATTATACAAAGAAAGGGAATCATTATGATAGAAGTAATCCTCTACGCCATAATGATAATGTCATTGCGAATCATAGACGTTTCGCTCGGAACAATCCGTATGATAATCACCGTTCAGGGAAAAAAGTACATTGCAGGTGCAATCGGATTCGTGGAAGTAACCATCTGGGTTGTTGCTATCAGCACTGTTATGTCGCACCTCGATAACTGGGTGAATGTTTTCGCTTATTCAGGCGGCTTTGCACTCGGTACAATTATCGGAATAACCATCGAACAGAAAATCGGGACGGGACACGTCTGGCTGAACGTGTTCTCTTTAAACTATCCCGATGCAATCGCAAATGCCCTTCGCGAAAATAAAATCGGTGTAACACTCCTTCCGGGTGAAGGTGCAAGCGGGGGAGTTGCAATATTGCTCGCATTAATTCCGCGTAAACGCCAGAGGGAAGTTATGGATATAATCGAATCCATAGACCCAAAAGCTTTCATCACTATTCAGGCATCAATACCGCAAAGAGGCGGATACCTGCATCTGAGAAAATAATTATGAACACAGAGCATAAAGAATTTTCGTTTAAGTATCAGGTTGAGGGCAAAACTTCGCTCTCCGGCTGGGGCAAATGGGGAACTGCATTTTCAATAATCGCATTCCTCTCCGTAACGATTCCGTTTCTGTTTTTCCTCTACAGAACCCTCACAGGCGAAAAGGAATTTCTTTATTTCACAATCATATTCGGAATACTCATTTTGCTATTCGGACCATATCAGCTTTGGATAAAGAAACATTACTTCTTCGGACTCACAAAAGACGGTACATTAATAATGCACAGCGTCCTGAACTTCATCCCAAAATCCTACGAAATAAATGTACAATCAATATCTAAAATAAAACAGGATAACATCGCAAAATCACCTGCAATACTTTTCTACGACTCAAACAACAAACTAATCGGCAGGTTCAACCCCTACACAATGAAATACAGGAAATTCCTCGAATACTGCGGAGATATTCAGAAAACAAATCCCCGCATCAAAATGAACTTCGAAGAAATGGATAAAATAAACGAAGATTCGAAATACAGCTCAAAATAACTTATAATATCCAATTTGCGATTCTTTCTGTTATTCATTTAATTCCTATCACATACAATCTTCATATTGTTGTTTTACAACTGGGAATTACTTCATTTTACTCTGTTCAAGTTCATTTCTTCGATTAATTTTCAGTAAGATGCACTTATATCTTTTATTGTTGTTAATTTAGCAGTTTAATAATCTCACATGCGTTTCAGATGCATTTCAGACGCATTATAAAAAGACTATAATCCTTACCTGATTTATCCAAATATAGCACCTTTTTAATACGAATTAGCAGTTTAAATAATCAATTGATTATTAATTATAAATCCGAAAGATAAAATTTCTTCAAGTAATATAAATTGTACAAAAAATCACATCTTCTTTGTTTTAGACTAATATTACTTCACTATCAGCATTTTCTTTGCTTCTTTGTAAATTTTGCCAGTGCTTAATTCCTTTGTCTCCAGTGTGTAGAAATAAACTCCGCTGTTAAGGTCAGAGCCGTTGAAAGGGGAGAAGTAAACACCGGGATTCATGTTCTCATTCAGCAGGTTTGAAATGTTTCTGCCGAGTGCATCGTATACTTTCAGCGAAACAAAACTTGCAGTGGGTACGCTGAACTTTATCTTTGTTACGGGATTAAAAGGATTCGGAAAATTCTGAAATAGTTCAGGACTTAGAGGAATTTCTTCCTGTACAGAGTTTATATTCGTAAGCAGCCATTGATTGTATAGTACCTGTAATGAATCTATCGGGTCGTGATTTGGCTGAGTACTCGGAACAATCAGTTCAATGTACTTTGTACCTGTAGTATCACCGGGCTTTCTTACGCGAAGGAATGAAGATATTGTTGACCTTCCTGAGCCTGCACATCTTGTATCTGCACCTACAACTTTTGCTCCCTGTAAAGCTGCCATAAGTTTATCCGCAAGCGTTCCGGTCTGCCTTAAAAATCTTGCTTCAATAGAATCAATAATCTGTGACCCGAGAAGTATATTTCCCTGAATGGAATAATTCGGTCCAGTCTTGTGTCCTTTGTAATTCGTACAGTTTGTTCCGGTGTAAGCTGCAACCCTGCCCCCTCCAACTAAATCCACAAAGCCGTATTGTCTTATCGTTGGGTTTGCATCCTGAAGTACAACCGAATCACGAATCATTGTCGGCGAATACTTCAGCAGCATCATTCTCATTGCATTGTTGTAATTTGTTTGAGTCCATGAAGCCTGTATGTGTGCAACACCCCAGTTTGGCTGTATATAACTCAGTATAAGGCAGTTTGCAATGCAGGATGCACCGGCACTTCCAACCTGTCCGGTAACAGGGTCAACTGCACAAATAGAAAATGTTGAATTCGCAACCTGAATGTTTGTTGCAAGAAAGATAACGATTAAAAAGACTGTAGATAATTTTTTCATATTTCTTTAGTATAAATTTGTATAATGTTTTAAAATCACAATTCTATAATGATTGCAGATTAAGTCACCAGTCATAATTATCAGTTTGCCATCTTACATTAATAATATATTTTTTCAAGAAATAATCCCGAAGGAGGTGCAGTGTAC
>CAIUQV010000546.1 GCA_903901375.1 uncultured Ignavibacteriota bacterium | reverse complement strand
TTTTCTGAAAGCGCTCAGCACATTTTCATCCCTGATACCGGATTTCATCAACTCATCAACAAGCTCTTTTCTTTTAAGGTCAAAATAGGAAACTGCCATAGATTAATTAATAATTTCCTTCTCTTCTTTTTCTTTTGCTGTTTCAAAAATTGTCTTTAGAGACTTTGTAACACTGGTACTGCTCATCGCATCTTTCAATCTCTCTTTTAACTCATCAGTATCTTTGCAAAGATGCAATGAACCGTCTTCGGCAATTGAAATTCTCGATGTTTCTTCTGAAACAATAACTGCTAGTGCATCTGACTGTTCAGAAATCCCTAATCCCGCTCTGTGCCTTGTCCCTAAGCTCCTGTTGTTCGAATACTGTGTTTCGGAAAGGGGAAGTACACATCTTGCAGCTTCTATTTTATTATTGTTTATTATAACTGCCCCGTCATGCAATGGTGAGCGCGGATAAAATATCGATACAAGTAATTCTTTATTGATTTTTGCGTCAATTCTTTCTCCTCTTTCTACAAAGTTCTGCAACCCTGTTGCTCTCGTAATCACTATCAAAGCACCCCATCCGTTTCTTTGGAATTCCACACATGCGTCAACTACTTCTGTAACATTTTCATTCATATCTATTCTCATAAATAAACGGGCAATCCTTGTTCTGCCTATTATTATAAGCACTCTTCTTATTTCGGGCTGAAAAAGAATTATTAAAGCGATAACCCAGATGTCTGTTAACCGGCTGAGTAGCCAGCTCATAACCTGAAGATTAAGAATTTGAGCAAGCAACGAAGTTCCTAAAATCAGTAAAAGTGAAATGAAAATCTGAAATGCAATAGTTCCTCTCATAAGTTTATATAACTTATAGAACACGTATGTCACGATTAAAATATCTATGACATCAACAAGACGAACAGTAATAAAACCAATTTTAAATAACTCCATTTATAAAGTTAACTAAATTGTATTACTTATAAAATTGCAAAAGAAAAACCTCCGGCAGATTTAAGAACTAATCCTTTATCAGCTGCTCTTTTTCTTTATTAATATATAATTGATAAAAAGATATAATCCCAATTGATGCGAAAATTATCAGCAATGGTACAAGAGGGGCTGAATAACGGTGCGACGAATAAACCAGAGAATGCAAAGAAGTATAAATAAGAAGAAAGAACAAACAAACCTGAGATAATATATCCTTTCTTTTAAATACCATTAAAAAGAAACCGGAAAACATGAATACCGTCAGGATAAATTTATAAACTGCTGCAACTACAGTTCCTGTTCCGGGTATAGGTCTTATAAAGTAAGGCATATGAAACCAGAATCTCGATACCTGCAGTAACATGACTTCAAGTGATTGAATCGGATGGTTTTTGAAATTATCAGCTACCTGTTTTTTACCCAATGCTGTAAAAGCAGAATCCATCTGAAATTCATTCCACCCCTGTTCAAGCTCAAGTTTATAAACCTTTCCGACTGGATGGTCTGTAAATATTTCATATTCCGGGTCTTTTGGTTCATCACCTTTAAGAGGCAGATAAGTGCCCGTTAATATCATATACCATCCGTTTGAAGAACCCAGTATTAACTTATTTGTATTAATGTATGAAATAATATAATATGGCGACTGAATCACAAAAAAGAGCACAATGATAAAAGCCACATACCGCGAAATCTCTTTCCTGATAAACGCTTTATAGACCAGAAAGATATAGAGAAAGAAGAAAACATAGAATATCATTGATTTTGTCAGGGCAGCAACTGATAAAAGTCCTCCGAAAATAAAAAACTCTTTTACAGATTTTCCCTGTAACCCTTTCTGAAGAAAATAAACAGAAAGCACGAGCAAAAATGTAAAGAATGTTTCTGTAAGAATTCTTGCAGGAAAAATATAACTGGGATAATACAAAGCATACAGCAGCCCTGCAAGAATTGAAACATTAACTTTGTTCAGAAGCTTATAAGCGATAAGCGAAATAAATACCGCAGTAATTGAATCAAGTATTATCTGAAAGAAGAAAAGATATATCAGATTGTTAGAAAAAGCCAGATTTGCAGCTACAATGTAAGGATAAAGAAATCCTGCATACATACTGAACTTATCATTTTTGGCAGGATATCCATACTTTAGTACTCCGAAAGCTAAACGGGTATAAGTTCTGTCATCCGATTTCTGGTCAAGAGCATTGAAATTGACAGGAGTAACTTTATTAAAGTAATTGAACTGCGGCACAAGCATATAAACTGTCCGGAAAGTAAATGATAGAAAGAATATTAATAACAACCACTTGCTGTAATTCTTCTTCAGCATTATATTACATTAGCCGTTTCTTTATGAATGAAAGCTGTTCTGCAACCAGTCCAATCAGAAAACATAAAATTCCAAGAACGATAAGCAGACTCCCGCCAACACTGACACCTCTGCCCTCCAGAACAATTTTTAACGACCAGCCTGCACCCAATACAAGGAAAAATACAGTTAAAGGAAGAAATACTCTTAGCGGATTAAACAATACGGAAATGTTTATTATCTCCAGAACTGTCTCAAATGCTGTATTCAGTGTAATTTTGCTTTTACCATTCTTCCTTTGAAGTACCTGAACGGGTTCTTCATGAACCACATTCTTTTCGGATATAAACACAAGAGTAATCACATCGCTGAAAGCAAATGTATCAGGACATATTTTTATATATCTTTGAGCAAGTTTTGTCCTCATCATTTTCATACCGGCATTTAAATCCTGTATTTCATTCTGTATAAGTATTTTCGATAATTTTCTTATAATAAATTTCCCGAATTTCTTGACTGACTTTCTTCCATTATCATCAACACGCGACCCTATCACCAAATCGGCATCTGACTCAGTTATTCTTGATAAAAGCTTAAGCACATCGTCAAGATTATGTTGTCCGTCCGCGTCAAAACTCACAACATATTCCGTATCCGCCATTTCTATTCCGGATTTTAAAGCCGCACCGTATCCCCTGTTCTTCTTATGTTTAATATAATTAAAAACACCTTTGTTCCTGAATCCATCAATTACTGAATCCGAGCCGTCTGTAGAACCGTCATTTACTATTATGAGTTTAAAATTATTTTCTGCTGTAAATTTTAACAATAAAGGAAGGAGTGTTTCCAGTGAAACATCTTCATTATAAACAGGAACTACTATGGTTAATTTTTCTGTCATTTTGTAAATATAAATCTATTCTTTTTAATTTTTTTATTCAATGAATAACAACTCCAAAATTAATTTATTAAATACGGTTGGAACATCCATGAAAATTCAGTAGTTTAAAGTAAAACAACTTTATTATGAGGTATTTAATTTTAGTATTTTTAATATCAATTACATTTGCAAACGGACTTAATGCTCAGGAAAGCAATTTTAGTTCGATTTCTACAACTTTTTCAGGAAGTGATGCCTGGAGAGACTGGAGTATTTCCACAAGCAACGGAAGCGGCTCTTTAAGAACAACTTTCTCCGGAGATGACGGCTGGAAAAAATGGAATGCATATCTACCTAAAGCTTCTGTAACTATCGAAACAGTTTTCAGCGGAGACGATGCATGGCAATACTGGAGGTTTTATTATGACAACATAAACGGAACTATAAGGACTGTTTTCTCGGGTACTGATGCCTGGAAGTCCTGGGATGTTACAGACGGCAAAACTACTTTAAGAGTCAGTACAGTTTTTTCCGGAGACGAAAGCTGGAATGATTGGAATGTGTCCGGTCCAAACGGTACAATCAGAATAAATACAAGATTCAGCGGAAGCGGTTCCTGGAAAGACTGGAATATTAACGATAATATGCCCGACGTGAATCAGGTGTTAAAATTTGCAGCTATATTTCCATGTATTTATTCCGGTGCTGTCCGGTTCAGAAGATGATAAACTTATTCTATACTATTTGTGTTATATAAATTATGCATAAAATAATTACACTTTTAGTCTTAGTTTTCGTATCATTAAACCTTGCATATTCTCAGTCTGTCCCGGAGAATAGAAAGAATCACTTTGTTATTGATGCATTAATAGGAGAGAACACAGAATACCAGACTCCTTATTATATTCTCAGAACAGACAAAGAATATCCGAAAATACTAATAGATGCCTGCATACACGGAGACGAAGTTGCGGGTTCATTTGCCTGCGACACCGTTATGAGACACATCAACATACTTGAAGGAACTGTAGGGTTCATACCAAAGGTAAATATAAAAGCCTTTATGATGAACGTAAGAGGAGTTAATGTTGATTTAAATCAGGTATTTCCGGGTGATAAAAACGGCACTTTATACGAAGAAAGACTTGCATACGATTTTATGAATTTTGTTGATGAATTCAGACCGGATTACGTAATAAATCTGCATGAAGCATGGACTAAGTTTAATGAAAATATTTACAGCAAACAGAAGGATAAATCATTCGGACAGACTTTTATTACGAACTCAGAAACTTTTTCTGATTTTCTTGTACGTTCTAACCTTAATGCAAACAAACAGATTAATAATCCCGAAACCAAATTCCGGATACAGTATTTTCCTTTTAAGCCAAATCACTCTATGGACAATATAATTGATAAGCTTAAAATACCGTCTTTTACAGTTGAAACACTCAGGACATTACCGCTCGAAGAAAGGATTTACTACCATATAATTTGCATTCTCACTTTTATTGAAGAATCAGGTGTGAAGTTTACATACGAATAATTCAAATGTTAAGTTCTTCTATAACATT
>CAIUQV010000545.1 GCA_903901375.1 uncultured Ignavibacteriota bacterium | reverse complement strand
TCTGCACAGAAGTCGAGCATTTCCTGTGTTTCGGGAATACCGCCAATTAAAGAACCCGCAAGACTTTTTCTGCCCATTATTAAACTGAATGAAGATATCTCCGAAGGTGTAGGAGGTGCGCCAACGCAGATGTGTACTCCATTAGCTGCAAGTAAAGTCATATACTGATTGTAGTTATGCTCTGCAGAAACGGTATCGAGTATAAAGTCGAAGTATCCTGCAGCTGCCTGAAATTGTTCTTTGTCAGAAGTAACAAGGAATTTATGTGCACCAAGTTTAAGCGCATCTTCTTTTTTAGAAGGTGAAGAGCTTAAGACGGTAACTTCTGCTCCGAATGCAACTCCAAATTTAACTGCCATGTGTCCGAGACCGCCAAGACCGAGAACACCAAGTTTGTGTCCTTTACCGACTTTCCAGTGTCTTAAAGGTGAATAGGTTGTAATTCCCGCGCAGAGCAATGGTGCAACTGCTGCAAGGTTTAGTTTATCCGATACCTTCAAAACAAAATCTTCGTTTACAACGGTTACGTTTGAGTATCCGCCATAAGTAACCGTCTTTTTATCCTGCTCGTATCCGTTGTACGTCATTGAGCTTCCGGTTGCACAGAATTGTTCGAGACCTTCTTTGCAATTGTTACAGGTTCGGCAGGAATCCACCATACAGCCGACTCCAACGAGGTCACCGACTTTATGTTTTGTAACATGTGAGCCGACCTTGGTAACTTTACCAACGAGTTCGTGTCCCGGAACCATCGGGAATATCGAACCGCCCCATTCGTCCCTTACCTGATGAAGGTCTGAGTGGCAGACGCCGCAGTATAAAATGTCGAACTGTACGTCATGCGGTCCCACTTCGCGTCTTTCAAAAGACCAGGGTGCTAATTCAGATTTTGCACTTTGTGCTGCATATCCTTTTGCTTTTGTCATATATATAAAATTAAGTTAATTTGATTTGTTGAAATATACAAATTAAACTGTTTTTACATATTATTAGTTCAAAAGGGTAAAATATTCACGGATTTCACTAATTTCGCTGATTATTCAAATCATTGACTAATTGGCAGATTTTGGGCTTTAAATCTAATTAAACCGGTGCTTTTAATTATAACCTTGAAAAAATAACTGCTTTTTACTATATTAAATGTTTTATAAGCAAAAGAATTAACCGATAAATATGAAAACCGGAATACATCCAAAGTATTATAAATGCAACGTGATTTGCAACTGTGGTGAAAATAGAGGAGTTCTATTCACAACCCGTTCTACCGTTCCTGAAATCAAGGTGGAAATATGCTCTTTATGCCATCCGTTCTTTACAGGTACACAAAAGATTGTTGATACTGCAGGACGCGTTGAGAAGTTCTACAAGAAATTCGGCAAAGGCAAAAAAGAGACAGAAGCATAGTATAGTTTTTAACTTTTTATCAGCCGGTCCTATTATTTTCATGAATATTAGTCCGGCTTTTTTATTCTTTAAACTTTAATTGCGGACGCTATGAAATACGTAATCTTTGAAGACAATAAACATTCCAATCTGTATCCTTTAAACCTCCTTCGTGCTTCATTCGACCTTAAGGCAGGTGTTTTTTCCATGAAAGAAAGAATCGAAAGATATTTACCCGAGGGAGAATCTGTGACTCTCTTCGTCAGGAATGAACTTGCGAAGTTTACAAGAGCCAATAACAAGAACAATCCTGTTAATCAGATTCCCGACGGCGAAGTTGTTTTCCTGAACGGAAGAGTGGTTTACTCTGAAAGATTCCTCAACTGGATTATTAAAGATATGTCAATGAACAGTGTGCTTTATTCAGACGACAACGCAGTTGTTGCCAAGCTTTCCGCAGATGAGATTAATAAACGACGAGAGAATTTAAAGTTCTGCATGGATAAACATTTCTTTGATGGTTTGAAGAACATTAACAATACGAATTACAACTTCGAGAATATATTTGAAATTATTAATTATCCCTGGGATATTATCAAGTCACTGGACATTAATCTTGGTTTTGATTTAAGTTTCCTTATTGACAGCGTCAAAGGAATGGAAAAGAATGCAGAAGTATCGCAGGAGAATGATAATAACTATGTAAGCACGTCTGCGAAAGTTTATCCGGGTGTAATACTCGATACTGTAAGTGGAGAAATATTCATTGATGATAATGCAGTTGTAGAGCCGCTTGTTTACCTCAAAGGACCTCTTTATATAGGAAAAAATGCGCTTGTTAAATCGGGTTCAAAACTCTATGGTCCATGTATGATAGGACATTCATCAAAAGTATCGGGAGAGATTTCCGGCACCGTGTTTCATAGCTGCGTGAACAAACAGCATGACGGGTTTATTGGT
>CAIUQV010000544.1 GCA_903901375.1 uncultured Ignavibacteriota bacterium | reverse complement strand
GGGTTCAAATAAAGTAGTATCAGAATACGGTTTCAGTGATGAACCTTTCGATTCAAGAAATTTACTAACCGCTTCATCTCTTTTCAAAGTATATGGCTCGACCTGTCTGTTGGCATAAACGGTTACATTCTTATACTTCGATTGTAGTTCCCTGAATACGCTTATACTGCTGCCTTCCAAAACAGTTAGCTTAAGGCCTTTACCCCCAAGAGAATTACTTAAATCGTTTAATGATTCATGCAGAAATGATATCCTGTACTCACCAAAATATTTAAAAGTGTTCCGGTTCTTAACATAAAGAAATAAGAATTTCTCATCGGGCTTAACATCATCAGTAAAATGTGCTAATGCTCTGTTGTCAAAAAGTCTTAAGTCTTTTCTGAACCAGAATATTTTAACCATTATCTACTTGAGGCTTCCTTTCAAGGAATGAATGTGATGTAAGTCTCACGAAAGTTGCTTTCTTCTGGTATTCTGATATATCCTTTGAATTCAGATAACTCATAGAAGATTGCAGTCCTTCTCTGTATTCTTTTATTAACTTTTTAACGCTGCCTTTATATGGGACGAGTGATTCTTCACCCTCAATGTAATTCTTGTTTTCCTGCTTAACTGCAAATGAAGCAGAACCGCAGTATTTCTTCCATCTCTGGTTGTTGTACTTCAAAACTTCACCTGGTGCTTCGTCCGTTCCTGCAAGAACACGACCAAACATAACTGCATCACACCCTAAAGCTATAGCCTTGCACATCGCTCCGGGTGTACTGATTCCGCCGTCTGCAATTATCTTCACACTGCTTCTTAAAGAATCTCTTGCACTAAGTGCACGGACAATTGCATCTACCTGCCCGATACCTATTCCGGATTTAATTGATGTTGAACACATTGCACCGTTACCTATTCCGACCCTTACCGCATCAACGCCAAGGTTTATAAGAAACTTTGTTGTCTCCGAACTTGCTACGTTACCCGCAATTATCTTAAGTTTATATTCATCAACTGTTGAACGTATGCTGTTAAGGAATCTTTCAATCATCTTGGAGCCGCCGTTTGCGATATCTATACAGTAAATCTTTACACCATAATCAGCAAGTACTTTCAGTCTTGTGATTTCTGTCTTCTCGCTTATGCCTATCGCTGCAGATAAATATTCCGATGATTCAAAACCATTATCCCTGAATTCAGCTACTTGTTCCTCAGGTGTGTTAAACCTGTGCAGTATTCCAAGGCATCCAAGCTCTGATAATGACTTTGCCATTCTGCCTCCGCAGACTGTGTTCATTGGAGAAGCTATTATTGGTACTGATAATTTTATCCCGCAAAAGTCAACCGATGTGTCACAGTCTGACCTGTGCTCTATTTCCGATATCTGATTCGGTAATAACGATACATCATCGTAAGTTAATGAATCGTCTGAAAGTATATTCTTGTATGACATATTATAAACATTAAAAGGGGAAAGAACAGAGCAGAGCTCCGGACTTTCCCAAAAATTAAATTAAATTGTTATGTTAAACTGCCTGTGCCAGTGCAGCCGTAACTTTATCGGCCGCATCCTGCAATGTATCTGCCGCTATAAGATTTAAACCCGATTCGTTTAAAAGCTTTCTTGCTTCTTCTGCATTCGTTCCCTGAAGTCTTACAACCACAGGAATGCTCAGGTTCAGGTTTCTCGATGCCTGTATAACTCCGTTTGCAACTCTGTCGCATCTTACTATACCGCCAAAGATGTTTATCAGTATTGCTTTCACGTTAGGATCAGTTAAGATAATCTTAAATCCGTTCTCAACCGTTTCAGCAGAAGCCGTACCGCCTACATCAAGGAAGTTTGCAGGTTCACCGCCTGCAAGCTTTATTAAATCCATTGTACCCATCGCAAGTCCTGCACCGTTCACCATACAGCCTACGTTACCGTCAAGCTTTATGTAATTCAGGTTCGATTTTGATGCCTCGATTTCAAGCGGGTCTTCTTCGTTTAAATCGCGGAGCATTTCATAATCTTTGTGTCTGAAGAGTGCATTGTCGTCAAGACCAATCTTTGCGTCGAGTGCAAGTATCCTGTCATCGTTGGTTATGATTAAAGGATTTACTTCCAGCATCGTTGCGTCTGTTTCAATGTATGCCTTGTAAAGTGCCATAATGAACTTTGTAAAATCTTTAAAAGCACTTCCTTCAAGCTTTAATCCGAATGCAAGTTCTCTTGCCTGATATGCCTGTAGTCCAAGACCCGGCTCTACCCATACTTTTATAATTTTCTCAGGTGTTTCTTCTGCAACTTTCTCAATCTCCACACCGCCTTCTGTAGATGCCATTATCACATCCTTGGATACCGACCTGTCAAGAAGTATGCTCAGATAAAGCTCTTTCTTGTAATCAAGTCCTTCTGCGATGAATAATGTCTGGATTTCTTTCCCTTCAGCACCTGACTGGTGGGTTACGAGGATGTTGCCAAGTATTTTGGAAGCATATTCTTTTGCACCATCAGCGTTTCCGCCGAAGAACTTTACGCCGCCCTGAACAATCACTTCCTCACGGTTATGCTTGTTGTAAACCGTTCCTTTGCCTCTTCCGCCTGCGTGTATCTGTGACTTTACTACAAACTGATTTACTCCGCGTTCGCGAAGTGTGTTGATGGCATTATCAAACTCATCTATTGATTTGATTGCAACACCGTCCTGAATCGCAACACCGTACTTTTTAAGCAGTGCTTTAGCCTGATATTCGTGTATTTTCATTTATATTATGTTTTAGTTGTTATCCTTAAGTTTTTTGTCTACCTTCTTAGATATTGAATCCATTTTATCGACTGCCTTTTTCAAAGAGTCAAGATTTGCCTTGCTGAAGGCTGAATCCATTTTCTCAAGGCTTTTGTCAATTGTCTGGTCTATTTTTTCATTTACCTTTTGCTCTACTTTTTCCTTAACCCTGCCGCAGCTGAGTATTCCGATTAGAACAAATAACGCAACGCCAAATTTAAAATAATTCATATTGTGATTATTTAATGATTTTCTTGCTCGAAAGTTTTGCCTGCATAAACAGAAGTAAATAGTCTCTGCCGCCTGCTTTTGAGTCTGTACCGCTCATATTAAACCCGCCGAACGGATGAACTCCAACCAGTGCTCCCGTGCATTTTCTGTTAAGATACAAATTTCCTACGAAAAATTCTTCATCCGCTTTTTGCAACTTCTTTTTGCTGCTGGAATATGCTGCTCCCGTTAATCCAAACATTGTGTTGTTTGCAATCTTCAGCGATTCGTCAAAGTTCGGTGATTTAATCACTGCAAGTACCGGTCCGAATATTTCTTCCTGTGCTATCGTATCAAATGGTTTTACGTCCTTTATGATTGTAGGCTCTATAAAATGTCCGCCTTCTATTTCGTTGCCGCCGTGTATAATCTGTCCGCCTTCTTTTACTGCTGTGTGAATGTAATCCATTATCTTGTTCTTGGATGAAGCATTTATCACGGGTCCCATATTAGGATTGTCTTTTGTCTCTCCAACTTTAAGCGTTCCTGCTTTTTCAACAAGAGCTTCGCAGAATCTGTCATATATACTCTCATCTACTACTACTCTCGAACAGGCCGAACATTTCTGTCCCTGAAATCCGAACGCTGCCTGTATGGTACCGAGTACTGCATCGTCAAAGCTGTGTAAATCCTTATCGATAATCATTGTGTCCTTGCCGCCCATTTCTGCAACTACTCTCTTTATCCAGATTTGTTTGTCCTGCTTCTTTGCTGCAAGTTCATTTATTCTTAATCCGACTTCCATCGAACCGGTGAATGATATGTACCTGATTAACGGATGCTGAACAAGTACATCGCCAATCGTTCCGCCGCCGCCTGTTACAAAGTTAAGTACGCCCTTAGGCAGCTTCACTTCTTCCATAAGCTCCACGAACATCTGTGCAATAGCAGGGGAGTCGCTCGATGGTTTCAGCACAACTGTGTTACCTGTTACTATCGAAGCCGTTGTCATACCAGCTAAAATCGCAAGTGGGAAGTTCCACGGCGGAATCACAAGTCCTACGCCAAGAGGAAGATAAACAAGTTTATTCTTTTCTCCCGGAAGCTTTGTCAATGGCTGTTCGTCGCTGTACCTTAACATTTCTCTTGCATAAAATTCCATAAAGTCAATTGCCTCCGCAGTATCTCCGTCTGCCTCTGCCCAGTTCTTGCCGACTTCGTAAACCATCATCGCAGAGAAGATGTGCTTTCTCTTTCTCATTATCTTTGCAGCTTTGAAAAGGTATTCAGCACGTTTTTTTGGCGATACAAGCTTCCATTCGTCAAACTTTGCATGCGCTGTTTCAACTGCATGAAGTGCCTGCTCTACAGTTGCCTTCTGAAATGTACCGAGTAATTCTTCCGGCTTTGATGGATTGTATGAACGTAATTTCTCGTCTGTGTATAGTTTCTCTCCGCCAATTACAAGCGGATATTCTTTGCTAAATCTTTTTCTGACTTCTTCTAACGCATTCTCAAATGCTTTTCTGTTTTTCTTATCCGTGAAATCAGTAAACGGCTCATTCTTAAATTTTGAAATTCCCATAATACTTGTTTAAGTTATTTATTTGTTAAAGTTTTTATTATTAAATTGTGCAGTTCGGGTCTCACTTCCTTTATCCCGTCATTGCCCCTGACAGGGTAAACCCTGTTAGTTAAAAATACTATTATGATTTCTCTGTCTCTGTCGCACCACACGCTCGTACCCGTATAACCTGTATGACCAAAACAGTTTTCTGATATCATCTCACCGCATTGCGACCTGAATTTACCAACAGGTTCCTGCTTTGTGTCCCATCCAAGCGCACGTGTGCTTGTATATACGTCAGCAGGCGGTCTGTTCAGAAACAGGTTTATTGTCTCTTCCTTGAAAAGAGATTCCTCTTTAAGCCCTCTTGAATATGGATTGTAGTATTTGCCATTGTTTAGCAGCATTCTCATAAACCGGTTAAGGTCTCGCGCATTAGAAAAAAGTCCTGCATTACCCGATATTCCGTTTAACATCGCTGCTGCCTCATCGTGTACTTCGCCCTTTAACTGTCTCTTGCGCCAGTTTGCGTCATATTCTGTCGGTGCAACTTGGCTTAATACTTTCTCATCAGGCGAAAAGAATGTGCTCTCAAGTCTTAAAGGATAAAATATTTCTTTCCTGCAGTATTCCGAAAGCGAATTTCCCGAAACCTTTTCCACTATCAGACCGAGTGTTATGAAGTTTAAATCGCTGTACACAAACCTGGTTCCTGTCTCGTACTCAAGCCGCATACTGAATATTGTGTTAACAACATCTGCCTGGCTGGTACAGGTTTGATAAAATGGAACCCACGCTTTGAAACCGGAATTGTGAAGAAGAAGATTCCTTATTGTTATCGATTCTTTGCCGCTTACTGTAAATTCAGGAAAGTAATATGATACTTTTGTATCGAGGTCAAGCAGGCCGCTTTCGTATAATTTCATTATCGCTGATGTTGTAGCAATAACCTTTGTGACAGAAGCTAAATCGTAAATCGTGTTTTCCGTAACTCCTTCGCTGTTCTCATCATACGTTAAACCGCCGTAGTATTTCTCATAAATAATATCTGTTTTACTTCCCACTATCAGTGCTGCACCCGGAAAGTATCTGTTCTTTATGCCGTTTAGAATCAGGTTATCAACTTTTGTGAAGTCGAAACTCCATACGTTCGTATAAAGACCGGCAATAAGGAATATTAACAGGTATTTTTTCATAATTCTTAAATATACTTAAATTGAAATCTTACTTCAATTTAAAAGGAATTACACTTCCTTTTCAATTGTTTATTGTTTTCAATTAAAATAATTTGCTGACAATCAGAATCTGAAAATGTACTATAACAATATTCTCGAATTAATAGGAACGACTCCCTTAGTCAAATTAAACAGAGTTACTGAAGGTATTAAGCCAATCGTTCTAGCTAAAATTGAATCATTAAACCCGGGCGGCAGCGTTAAAGACAGGATTGGTCTCGCAATGATTGAAGATGCTGAAGAAAATGGTCTTCTTGGTAAAGGCGGTACTATCGTAGAAGCTACGAGCGGAAATACGGGTATCGGAATCACACTCGCCGCAAAAATAAAAGGGTATAACGTTATTCTCGTGATGACTGATAAAGCGAGCATAGAAAAACAGAATTACCTGAAAGCACTCGGAGCTGAAGTTGTTATCGTACCAAAAGAAGCCGCTCCAGATTCTCCCGATTATTACAGGAATAAAGCTAAATCTATTGCCTCTGAAATCCCCGGTGCAATAAACCTGAATCAGTATGCAAATAAAGCAAACCCCCTTGCTCATTACCGCACAACAGGTCCCGAAATCTGGAACGATACTAAAGGCTGGATAACTCACTTTATCTGCGGTGTTGGTACTGCAGGAACTATGACAGGTGTTTCAAAATATCTTAAAGAGAAAAATCCTGACGTTAAAATTATCGGTGCAGACCCGGTCGGCTCTAACTTTAAACTTTTCAAAGATACAGGCAAAACTTCCGTCACTTCGCCTTACCTTGTAGAAGGTCTTGGCACGGACGAGATTCCTCCTATAACTGATTTTTCTTACGTAGATGAAATAGTAAGTGTCTCCGATAAAGACGCAATTAATATGTGCAGAAGGCTTGCCAAAGAAGAGGGGATTTTCTGCGGTGCTTCCTCAGGTATGAACGCATTCCTCGCTCTTGAAGTTGCAAAGGATCTGTACGAAGATTCTGTTGTTGTTTTCGTCGTCTGCGATACAGGTGAAAGATACCTTTCAAAGTACCACAACGAAGACTGGCTGAAAGAAAATCTGAAATGATTTTATACAAACAAAAAAGGGCTGAAGAATCAGCCCTTTTAGAAAATCAACTTTATTTATTTCCTTCTGCGCAGATAAATGAATCCCATTCCGAGTAAGAATATTATCGGCAGTTCCATTCCGAACAATCCGCATTTCTTTCC
>CAIUQV010000543.1 GCA_903901375.1 uncultured Ignavibacteriota bacterium | reverse complement strand
GTTTACACGGATAACAGAAACCGCTCTTCGTTCAACTTCGGGCTTGACTATAATTTCACAGTTATCACTGGAAGATATTATCAAACGATAAACGGCAGTCCTGAAACATTCACAACTTTAAGAGGAAACCTGCGGAACGGCGTTGGACTGAACGCATCTTATTCATTAAAGTTCAGCGAGGCAGTTGGTTTCCACGTAGGAACAAGGTTTGTACTTCCAAACCTGTTAGGAAAAACTTCGGAAATGACTGACGAAAACGCATACGCATATTTACTGGATAAGGCAAACACTACGCTAAACCCGAATTTATCGAGCAACAGAACACTGGCATACTTCAAATTCTTTGGAGGGCTTTCAATCTTCCTCGGAAAAATGTAGCTTAAATTGACATATTTATAAAAAGGGTAGGCCAAAAACCTGCCCTTTTCTGTATAGTCCAGATATTTCCTTTCCAAAACATCAAAAATCTTCATTTTTTAAAGAAAACTGGTAAAAACAAGTGTGTGAACTATGGTTTTGCTAACAAAACACGGTCTCCCCGACCTGGGAGAGGGCATTTGGCGAACAAAACATGGTCTGTTGGAGTTAGCAGAGGGCATTTGGCGAACAAAACGCGGGCTCACGGGATTGATTTACAACAAAATCAAAGGGCTACCGATAAACCGATAGCCCTTTGAAAGAGGATTTTAGAAATTGATTTTCAGGTTGCCAAAGAACTGGCGGCCTGCACCCGGCTGATACGCATTTCCACCCGGATCGGGTTCCGAAAACGCAACGTACTTTTTATCGCCAAGGTTTGTAGCATTAAAACTAATCTGACCATTGAATTTTGACAAACTCCAGTCGTAAACAATTCTGCCATTGAAAAGTGCATAACCTTCAACTGCTTCCGTCTCAACATTCGCACCATCAATATAAGCTTTAGAAAGAACTTCCGTGCTTAAGCCAACATATAAATGCGGAACGATTTCATACTGTGCATCAAAATAAAGCTGATGCTGCGGAGAATTCGGTAAATAATTTCCGTCCACAACATATTTATAAATGCTTGTATCATCCATCACAACTTTGTTCGGAGTTTCGTTTGTGTATTTGAAATTCGAATAAGTATAAGCAGCCTGCAAAGTTAATTCCCTAACAGGATTATACCTTAAATAAGCTTCACTACCAAACCTTCTGCTCGAACCTGCATTCTTATAAAAAGTTTCCTGATTCCTGAGCGGGTCAGTAATTCTGTATCTGTCAAAATCATTTTTAGTAGTAAGATAGAATAAACCAATATCATAATAGAGCTTATTCCCAACTGTACCCCTAACGCCGATATCTTCGCCCACAGAAGTTGCAGGAACAAGATGTGTATTGAAACCGCCGAAGTTATCAGGATTCTGCGCAAGCTCTTCTGTAGCAGGCGGAAGGAAGCCCTGCCCGACATTAGCATAAATATTCAAAGTAGGCACAGGAGAATACGTCATACCAAAACGACCAGTAGTCTGATTAAACTTTGCATCACCGGAAGCATCATAAGGAGACTTAAGATGGTCTGCAAGTTCATTCTTAATATCGTCGTATCTCACACTTGCCATAAAATCAAACTTATCACCAAGCTCTAACCTGTCCACAAAGAACACACCAAGACCTCTTTGTCTGATAGTTTCATTCGAAACCACAAGATTCACTCTTTCCGAATGGTCATTCGGAACTCTCTTCTCATCAATCGTCTGCCACTGCAAATCAGTACCGGCACTAATATGATTCCTGTAACTCTTATTACCAAAATGCAAATTATACTGAACCGAAGTACCCGGAGTTAAATATGTCCTGTCAACAAAAGTATGATTATTTGCCTCAGTAAACAAAGTTCTCTTCGAATAAATATTAAAATTAAAATCGTGCATATCATTAATCTTCATACTTCCAACTAAACCGGTAGTGATTCTGTTTGTTTCCAGATATTCATTAAACGGAACAGCATCCGGATTCGCCTGTTTCGGATTTTCCTGATACTGCTGTAAATTGATACCCTCAGGATTTTCATGATAAGAATCCGTGTAAGAAAATAACGGAGTCAAAGTAATATTCTTATTCGGAGTATAAGTAGCCTTACCATACACATTATTATTCCAGAAATGAGTATGATCTCTGTAACCATCACCCATATTACGCGAGAAAGAAACTCTGTAATTCACATCTTTCACAGTAGCACCAAACTGTCCAAGACCTTTCCAGAAATTATTCGAACCCAGAGAAAACTGTCCCTGCCCGGAAAGCAATTTATCAGAACCCTTCTGAGTGATAATGTTCAAAATACCGGCAGAAGAACTACCGCCGTACAACGAAGCTCCCGTACCGCGAAGCACTTCAATCCTTTCAACAGTAGCCCAATCAACATCAAACAAATCAGGAGCAAACCCTGTCGGGTCATTCACAGGAAGTCCGTCAAGAAGCACCTTAATTCCCCTGATACCTCTTTCAGTTAAAATACCCTGCCCTCTGATAGAAAGATGAATCCTCTCGCCGTTCGCCTGATTGTCAACCTTAACACCCGGAACTAACTTCAAAGCTTCATCAACCGCAATAGACTTAGGCATCGTACTAAGAAAATCGTAACCAACAATACTTGTAGCAAAACTGTTTTCCTTAAGAGGAATGTTAAACCTCGGAGCTGAAATAATAATCTCCAGAGGATATTTATACTCGTTCTTCGCACTATCAAGATTTTCATTCTGTGCATAAGAATACGAGCAAACGATCAATAATAATATTAAGAATAATTTTCTCATAATTCTATAATTTTTAAAATTAATTAAATGTATTAAAACTAAAAACTATGAGAACCTTGGAGGTGGGGTATATTTATCTATATAAGGTTTTAGTTCAGGGTTTATATAATGAATAACAATACTGTCAATTTTCTGAATGCCGTTAACAAACTGATTATCGAACACAAACGCAATAAGTTTCTTTGTAACAGTCAGATTAAAAAAATTCAAAGAAAACTTTTTATTCAGATGATTATCAAAATGAGTCTTAAAAGATTTATCAAGCAGGTTTTCTGTTTCGTCTTTAAGGCAGTAAATGTATACATTTCCTTCTTTTACAAAGGTATTAACAACATCGTACATCTCACCGTTATAAAGTACTTCAGAATCATCAACAAACTTTACGGAAGAAGATTCTTTATCCGATTCTTTGACAATAAACAATGTAAAGTCGTTTGAGTTATAACAATCTTCGACTTTAGCCTTTTGCATAAAAACTGCAAGGCTTTTCAAAGGCACGTATACTGTCAGAAAACTGAATTCGTTTACAGTAAATAACAATACAAGGAATATTGTAATTACTTTTTTCATGGCTTTACAAAATTATGAATTAGTTCTTAAAGATACTACTCATATTTTGATATACATATCTGCGGGCAACATAGCCACAATAAAGGATTTCCCTTAAATATCTTACTGATAATTATACTGGATACTTATTCATAAAATTTATAAACTATATCTTATATATTGAATATGAAATATTTTAATAATATCTTGCTATAGATAAATAATTAAAATACCGGAACAAAACTTATTCTCTCCAAATTTTTGTGTCCTGCAATTTTGATATTAACAGGATTTTTGAAATATTTTTCAAATATTTCTTCAACACACAAAGAGTTTTAACAAAACAGGGCAAAAACTAACTCTCTCCTAATTTTTGTAACCTAAATTATTTACTATTGTATGAAAAATAACAAATTCATTATATTATTATCCCTGACGGTAATATTCGTCTTGACCGTACTGGGATTCAGCCTTAAACAAACTTCTATTACAAATTTCTATTATTACAAAGACAAACCTCTTAATATAGACTTAAGAACAGATAAAATCTTTATTAAGACTAAAAATCAGTTATCAACAGATGAACTGAAATTAAACTTTAGCAAATATCCTGAAGTTTCAAGTTTAAATAAATTTGACAAAGGCGAAAAGATGCAGTTCATTGACTTAAATAAATCAATGAATTCAACCGAGATTTTGAACTTAATAAACAAATTAAACAGCAACAATGACATTGAATATTCTTCTCCTGTATTTTCACCAAAAGAAGGCGAAGGAAATACAAAAGTACTTCAGGGGGTTACGAATGAAATACTTGTACAGTTTAAGCAAAACGTCTCAAATGAAATCATAAAAGACTATCTGCGTAAGAATGACTTTGCAATCGTTCAAACACTTGACCTGAGCGGCGGAAAATCATATGTATTAAATATCTCAAATAAATCGGGAATGTTCACTATAGATGCTGCAAACATGGTATATAATAGCGGATTAGTGAACTGGGCAGAACCAAATTTTTATTATTCGGGATTATTAACTTATGCACCAAACGATGTGTTTTTCCCAAGGCAATGGTCTGTTCGGAATCTTGGAAATAATGTACCTGAAGGTATAAGCGGCACAGCCGGCTGCGACATGAGAGTTGACAGTGCCTGGAATATTACTTTAGGTATTCCACAATGTGTTGTTGGAATGGTAGATTCAGGTATAGATACAACACATGAAGATATTAAGACTAATTTAATTAATGCAAAGGGGTACGATTTTATTAACAATCATCCTTTGCAGACTGACGATATGAATCACGGCACATGTACAGGTGGGATTGTTGGAGCAGTTGGAAACAATACAATGGGTATTTCAGGAATAGCACCAAATGTAAAATTAATAGGAATAAAAATATTCAATGCGGCAGGTAGTACGACAACGGCAGCATTAACAAACGGATTGATTTATTCATGGCAACAAGGCGAATGGATATCCAGTAATTCATGGGGTGGTGGCACACCAGTATCAGCAGCCGATCAGGCAATTTTAGACGGTGTTACCCTTGGGAGAAATGGTAAAGGTACAATATTTTGTGTTGCCACAGGCAATAGCAACAGTGTTTTACAATGGCCAGCAACAAATGTAAACGTAATATCTATTGGGGGGAATAGTCCTTGCAATCAAAGAAAATCAACAACAAGTTGTGACGGTGAAACATGGTGGGGCGCAAATTATGGGACAGGTTTATATGTAGTGGCTCCATGTGTAAAGGTTTATGCCACTGATAGAATGGGTGGAGTTGGATATACGTCGACGAATTATGATAGTACATTTAACGGTACATCAAGTGCAACTCCAAACGCAGCTGGAGTTTGTGCATTAGCATTATCTCTTGATTCAACTATGAGATGGGACTCACTTAGAGTCAGAATCAGCCGAACGGCAGATAAAATCGGTACTTATTCATACACAAGTTCGGGACCATCATCAGTTTTGGGAAATACATGGAATAATGAAATGGGATATGGCAAAGTGAATGCATACAGATTACTCAAATCAACATTACAAATGATGGGTCCTGTAATATCGCATACACCACTCACGAACACGGAACAGATTTCAGGTACCAGAGCGGTAAATACTGTCATTACTCCAGCAACTGCTCCGATAAATGCTTCAATGACAAAAATATTTTATCTGAAGCAGCCAACAGCAACTTATGACAGTGTACAAATGACAAATACCAGCGGAACAAACTGGTCCGCAAATATTACATTAAGTGGTGCAGGTACTTACAGATATTATATTAGAACTGCAGATAACAGCGGAAAGATTTCATTTGCACCTTTGGGAGCCCCGGGAAGTTACTATTCGTTTATATCATCAATTGATACAGTAAAACCTGTTATTGCCACAACTCCGCTTGGAGATGTTCCGAAAACATCATGGCCTGCATCGATATCAGCATCAGTTACAGATAACATCGGCGTTGATTCTGTTTGGGTCAAATGGTACAAAAACAATACTGGCACAGGAATTAAACAGTTTAAGCTATTATTTATAAGTGGTACAAACTATTCATCTGCATTTAATTCTTTAAACTCAGACGTAAATGTTAACGACTCAATATTCTACAGAGTCTTTGCAAGAGACAATTCTTCAGGACACAACGCAGACTCAACAGCATTATACAAATTCAAGATTATTAATTTAACAAATATTTGTATTGGTTCCGGCACAACTTCTTCAAACTATCCGTTTACTACTTTCTGGATGGACGGAAGAACACAAATATTATTCACTGCAGCTGAATTAAATGCCGCAGGTATGGGTGCAAACTCAGCAATCACAAAGGTTGGCTTCAACGTACTTACAGTAAGCTCTCAGGCAATGAGCGGTTTCAACGTAAAGTTTCAGGCAACAACACTTACTGCACTTACAGGATTCGTAACATCAGGAACCTGGTACACAGGTTTCAGCGGTACATACACAGTTCCGGGAACAGGTACACAGAACATCGATATGACATCACCGTACTTCGTATGGAACGGAACGAGCAACTTACTCGTAGAAATCTGCTACGATAACTCAGCATACACATCATATTCCACAGTTGCATCAACATCAGCAGCAGGAATGACCTGGGGTTATTACACAGACAACTCAACAGGTTGCACAATGACAGGCGGTTCAACACAGGCAAACAGACCTAACACTTGCTTTACGTTCACAACACCAACCGGTGAATTGCCAACAGGAAATACTATACCAACTGTATATTCATTATCACAGAACTATCCAAATCCGTTCAACCCGGTAACCAAAATTAATTTTGCATTACCAAAACAGGGATTTGTAACTTTGAAGGTATATGACGTACTCGGTAGAGAAGTAAGAACACTCGTAAACGAAGTTAAATCAGCAGGTCAGTTCTCAGTTGATTTCAACGCTTCAGAATTTGCAAGTGGTGTTTACTTCTACAAACTGGAATCGAACAGTTTCAGCGATATTAAGAGAATGATGCTTATCAAGTAAGAGTTAATAATTTTCATTCCTTTGCAAGCAGGAAAATAAAATGCAAAAGAGGTGGTGAATCAATCCAGCACCTCTTTTTTAATAACCACCGATAAAACTTAAGTGGAATATAATTCGAAATCAAATAATGAAATTTACAAGACTATTTTGTAGTATTTATGATCACTAACAATTCTTTAACTTCATAAGGCAACCTTGTTTCATACATCTTTTTTTCCTCATCAAGATTCTTTATTTCTTCTTTTGATGTATTTACAAATTTAATAAGTTTATCATTTTCAAAATAAAATTCTTTCCCAGGTAAACCAGCATCTTTACCTTCAAGTTTTGGGCCCTTATCCTGAATAAATACAAACATCAGCGCACTATCTTTTAAGTAAAACTCCTCTGTCCTTTCGCTTATACCTTTATTTGGATACAATTGAATTCGAACTAATTTATCACCTTCAAAATAGGCATCCATTTTCTCCCATTTCTGACTTATATTCTCTTTAATTTTATCACCCTTCAATGAATATTCTTTTTTAGTGAACACTTTTTTGTTAATTTTGTCCTCTCCATCAGCACGATACTTCTGAATTTTTGCTACTATTTCATCGGTATTCGTATTACTTTTCTTGGTGGTGTCTATGACTTTTGTTTTATCTTTTTCTCCATCCGTTTTAGGTGATTCTTTGCAGCCAAAAATAAAAACTGTTAGGACTAATAATACTAAATAGGAGAATGAAATTAAGTTTTTCATAATAATTAGATTAAATTTTTAAAAAATGCTATTTATGCAATGAAAAAGCTATGATTATAAATATAATATTAAGTTATACAAAAACAAAACACCACCTTAATTGAAGACTGCGTTAAGCTATAAAATCAAAGAATAAATTTCAACACTAACTTTCAGGTATAAAGGTAATTCAAAAAAAGAATAGCATAAAAATCAGGATATAGTCCTTACCAGTGATGCAGTAAATAATGTCATATAATATAATGTAAAATTAATCTTATTTTGTCAGAAGCATTTTCTTCGAAGCAGTAAAATCATCCGCTAATAATTTATAAAAATAAACTCCGCTTGGCAATATTCTGCCAAATTCACTTGCGTTAAAACTGATTTCATAAACACCTGCAGAATGATATCCTTCGGACAAAGTTCTGATTTCCCTTCCCTGCACATCATACAGCTTTACAGAAATGACAGAGTTTTTCGGAACGGAATACTTAATCTTTGTTTCCGGATTAAAAGGATTAGGATAATTCTGTTCGAGTATATATCCTGAAGGTATTTCTGAGCTGATTTTAGAAATACCTATAGTGTTTAAATCGATAATCGTTGACCATATCTGATAAATGCCTGAAAAATCGTCCATCCAGTGGGCATACAATTTATTTCCATTAGAGACTAAAGATATGAAATCGCCCTGATAACTTGCCGCACCGCCTGTAATGGGTTTTGGTTTAAAACGATGGTCGCTTATAACAATATCAGTCCAGGTATTTCCCCCGTCTTTCGAACGGGAAAGAACAACTTCAGCAGAATCGGAAGTTGTATATCTGTCGTCATAGTAAATAACATTTACTGCTCCTGTGGAATCCACATTAATAGAAGGACAATACTGAATCTTTCCGTTGTTCAGGGCATCCTGATTAACACGAATACCAGCGGACCAGTTTAATCCGTTATTAGTGGAGCGGTGTAAAATAATATCCGGATCGGAACCAGCAGGTGACAGATTCTTTTCGGCAGTAATCATATAAATCCAACCGTTTCTGGGACCACCGGATTTATCTATGTCGAACCTTGGCAATCCATTAACACGTATGTTACCTTTTGTCAGAAGTGTACCATTAATACCATTCATTGCATAAACATTCTGATTGACAGTCCAGTTAACTCCACCATTTGATGACACAGCAAATCCTGCAAGGTTTTCTGTAAAAGGAGAAACACTGGAAACACCAGACCAGGAGATGTAGACATTACCGTTTGAACCTGTTTTTATGTAACCCCCAGAACATCTTTGCGGCGGTGAAGGATTAATAGCGGATGGCGAAGTCCAGTTAACACCGCTGTTAGTTGTGTAAGAAACCAAAACCGGAAACGGACTTACAAAATTAACCCAGGAAGCATAAGTCCTACCATAGAAAGGACTTGAAGGACTGTCGTCTGTAGTACTTGAACCTTTATCTTCAGGCTGCAGGTTTGTGAGAGTATAAGCATTTGACCATGTAGAACCCATATCAGTAGAATAATGACTGTATACACCGGTAATGATAGAGCCAATATGTGTGATAATAAACACACCGTTCTTATCGATAGAAACACCGGGATCACCTCCGTGATTCTGAAGGTTAACACCTTTACATGTATCCGTTCCAAACCAGTTATAGCCGCCGTTAGTACTAACATAAACACCTTCACTTCTGAAAGCGCTTGATGTGTTTATAGTATAAGAACTTGCAAACATTATCTGCTTATTGAGCGGGCTGAAACAGACAACAGGTTCAGTCTGAGTTGTTGTACTGGGAAATATTCTAAAACTTGCAGACGGTGCTTTTATCTGAGAAAAAGCTGTATTCCAGACTGACAAAGCAATCAGACAAACGAATAGATATTTCCATTTACTCATAACAATTTAAATTAAAATTTATAACTAACATTTAAACCCGAATAAATGCTTCTGGGTTCACCTGTTTCATAATATCTGCCATAAAAATCATTTATATTAACGTAACCAACATACCTCTTATCAAAAATATTATTAACACCAGCATAAAACACCGTGTTCAATTTACCAACATTAAAATTAATACCTGCCATTACATTTCCGTAAAAATAGCTTGGAGTGCTTTCGGAATTGTTATCGTTTACATACATACTTGTTAGATAATCACAATCCCATTGCAGCAGTCCGTTTACTTTATCGGAAATTTCAAACTCATAGTTAAATATTAAATTGAGTATATGTCTTGGTATAGAAGGAACATAATTACCGTTATAATCTTCAACTGTATTTCCCGATGGACCCTGAATAACAGCAGTATAATCCTGATACTTGAAATTTGTCAGAGTATAATTAGTAACGAGTTCTATTCCCTCAAACGGTTCGCACATAACTCCAACTTCAACACCTAACCTGTTTGTTCTGGTTGCATTCCTGAAAAATGTGTTCTGATTAATTGTAAACGGAATTATTTCATTCCTGACGATATAATCGAAGAAAGTAACCTCAAACTTAAGTTTTCTCATGAACTCAGATTTTTTGTTCAGTACATTACCCTTAATACCAAATTCAAAATTCTGAGAATTCTGAGGTTTCAAATCCGGATTAAGAGTGTACTTTGTGTTTGATGTTGTATAGTTATTATCTAGTTCACTTACTGCTGGAATATCAACTCCGATACCATACGAAGTATAAAGCGCAATGTAAGGTGTAAGTTTATAATTCAGACCGAGTTTAGGTGTAAAGTTATCAAAAACCCTTGAAGTATCCGTATACCCGTGAAACTGCAGTGAATTTTTTGAAAGGACAACTCTGTCGTAACGTGAAGAAAAGAACAGATTTGATTTGTTCTTTATCAGTTCAAACTGATCTTCAAGATAAAAACCGAGACTGCTCTGCATATCTTCAAACTGATCAATAATTGTTAAACCTTTAACACCGTTTACATTATCGAACATTGTACGGGGTCCGGATTGCGCAGAAAAGTCCATACCAACAGTTACCATATTATGTCTCTCATTTAATTTTGACCTGTTGGTAAACCTTATTAATGAACCGAGTGAATTCCTAGTAGAAAGCATGTATGTTTCGTCGTCCGTTTTCATATAATCTTTCATACCGCCGTAACCTGTAATTTCCAGTTCATTTGCATCTTCTTTTCCGAATGTAGTTTTAAACTTTACAGCAAGTCTTCCTTTCTTTGATTCATTCCTGAAATCCTGAGAAATTGCAATATCTCTTGCCTGCATCGGGTCGGTATCAAACTGTTCTTTTGTTAATGAACCGGG
>CAIUQV010000542.1 GCA_903901375.1 uncultured Ignavibacteriota bacterium | reverse complement strand
TTTAATAATTTTGAATCAACTGTAAAATTTCTGTTCTCTGACTTGTATTCGTAAAGAACTTTGTATTTGTTTGATACCCGTACTTTAAAATCTTCAATTATTTCTCCGCATAAAGATTCTATATCTGTTTCAGTTTTTACAATATTTAAATTACTGGATTCTGCTTTGTTAAAGGATAATATATCATTTAACATCAGTGTCATGCTGTTTACTGAAGTTTTTATCTTCTGGAAATGATCTTTCTTCTTTTCCTCTTCCCACTTGGAGCTGTAGTATTCGAGAAGCTCTGTTGATGATAATATTGCTGAAAGGGGAGTACGGAATTCGTGTGATGTTGTACTTATGAAATTTGATTTAAGCTCATTCAGATTCTTTTCTTTTTCAAGTGCAATTTTTATATCCTCTTCCGCCTTTTTTCTCAGTGTTATATCTCTCGATACAGATAGCACTCTGTATAGATTATTCTTCTCATCTTTTATCGGTGATAATACAGTCTCAAGCCAGACCAGACTTTTGTTCTTTTTAATAAACCTTGCATCGTATATATAAGTTGAATTTAAATCTGTGAATTTCTCATTCAGAAGTTTAAGATATTTGTATGAATCTTCTTCGTACATAAATTCAAATGGTGTTTTTCCTAATAGTTCATTATCATCATATCCTAATACCGTTTTAATTGAAGGACTTATAAACTCAAAAGTACCATCAAGCAGGTGAAGTGATATAATGTCTTGTGTATTCTCCGCAAGGTATCTGTATTTTCTTTCGCTCTCTTCAATCTGAGTTTCATAGTTCTTTCTCGATGTAATATCCCTGATTATCGTAAGAACCATGTTTTCATCTCCGTATGTTATGATCCTTGCCTCAAAATAGTTTCTTTCATTAGTTTCTTTATCATCCACAAAATATTCGTGAAATGTCATCTGCCCTGTTCTCGCCGAAAGGTCAAACAGCTCCAGAAATTTGTTTGCCATCTCAGGTTCAAGTATCGTGCGAATGTTCTTTCCCAGAAATTCTTCAGGCTTTGCTATTAATTTTGCATTCCCCGGTGCATGATAATGAAGGTAGTCTCCATTCTTCGTCATAACAAAAAGCATATCAGGTATTAAGTCAAGCATAGCTCTGTTTCTGAGCTCACTTTCCATAATCTTTTCTTCCATTTCCCTTCTTGATGTCACATCCACGTGCGTTCCTACAAACCTTACCGGTTTGTTATTAGAATCCCTTTCTACTATCAAACCGCGGTCTAATATCCATTTATACGAATTGTCTTTGCATCTCAATCTGTGCTCGTTCTGGTATGAATTTGTTTTACCTTCTATATGATTTTGAATATCATCTAACACTCTTGACAAATCTTCCGGATGCACTCTCGATTCCCAGGTTTCATATTTGTTCTCAAGCTCATTATCTTTATAGCCAATCATTTCTTTCCATCTTTTAGAGAAGAAAAGTTCATTTGTTAGTAAATTCCAGTCCCAGATTCCGTCTCCATTTCCTTCTAACGCATATTCCCAGAGCTTTTCACTTTTATGCAGTTCCTCTTCCATTTTCAATCTTTGTGAAATATCACGGCTTATTCCAAAAATTACATCCTCATTATTCCACTTTCCAAGCTTAACTTTTGTTTCTACATTTATTATTTCACCGTATTTGGAAATAAGCGGAACATCGCAGGTTGTCTCTGCACCGGAAAGCATTTCACTAACAATTTGTTGCGCCCTCACTCTTCCTTCTGGTATGTGCACCATCAGGACATTTTGCCCTATGAGTTCTTCTTCACTGCATTTTAGTTTTTCCTGTACTGCTTTGTTTATTTTTATTATGCTCCCTTCAGAATTTAAAACAAATAACATATCGTCAATTGTATCGAAGAATGAATGCAGATTAGTCTCATTTTGAATTAAGTTATCAAGCATCTTTCTTTTTTGTATTGCACCCGATAGTTCATCTGCTACCGACTTTAGTGTTTCCTTTTGTAATTCTGTAAAAATACTCTGTTTACTGCTCTTTACGTTAATAGCTCCGATAATTTTCTCACCTATTGAAACAGGTACACTGGCAAGTGCAGATAAAGAATGAAGTTTGGATGTTTTTGGGTCTATGCTGCTATAATTCTCAGTAAAAATGGCTTTCCCTTCTATAAAAATGTTATTGTAGGGTTCTTTTCTGATATCTAAAGATTTTATTTTGCCTATATGTTCTTCTGACAATCCTGTATAGTATATTAATTCCGCTGTCTCTGTTTCTTCATTCAGTATATAAATTCCCCCTCCGTCGAAGTTTAATAATTTCAGTGTATCATCCAGCACATTCTTAAAAATTTCGTTCAGGTCATTGGATTTATTCGCCGATACAATAATCTGGTTTAAAACCCACAACTCTTTTGCTTTATTATAATAGTTCTTTTCAGTTCTCTTCTGTTCAATATGCAGTGCAAATATATTTGCCATTGACATTAGAATCTCTACTTCAGCATCATCCCAGATTCTTTCTTTCGTTATATCGTCAAAACCTATAAATCCCCAGAATATTTTTCCTATATAAATTGGAATTGCCAGCAGTGATTTTATACCTTGCGGTTCAAGTATCTCTCTTTCTGCTGAAGAAAATGTTCTTACAAGTCCGTTAACGGCTTTCCCGTTAATCATTAATGATTTCCATCTCGGTATATACTTATAATCAAAGTTCAGAAGGTCTGGATTTCCCATCTGTGTTTCATTAGGGTCTTTACACCATTCAAAAATCTGACTTGTTAACAGTCTGCCTTTTCTATCTTTATTATTTTCAAAAATATATACTCTGTCCACATCAACAGCTTCACCGAGTATTTTGAGTGATTCATTTACTGATGTATTTAAGTCTTTAAGCGTTAAAAGTAAATTTGTAGCTTTTGCAAGAGCACTTAATAATATGTCCTTTTTCTCAAGTAAGTTCTTCGATTCAACATTCTCGGTAATATTTCTTGCTATAAACAAAATTTTATCATTATTAAGTAAGCTGATTTTACCTTCAAAGTACTTTGTCTTTTCGTTTTGAGTCAGTGAATAATACATCACCGTGCATTGTGAATTCTTGTTTATGTGTTTTAGCGAATTAAAGAATTTATTGCAAACATCTTTTGGAAAGAACTGTCTTATGTTCTTATCAATAAAATATATAGGACTTAAAAACAAATCTTCTTCAGGACCTCCTTTGAATTCAAGTATATCTCCCGCTTTACTAATTATGAAAACAAGGTCAGGATATGTCTTAAAAAACAATTTGGATTCCATCTCGCTTTGGTAAAGTCTATCGCGTAATTCTTTATAGATTAGTTTCTCTTTTTTAATGGCTTTTTCATTATCTGTCTGTATTGGGGTCTGTAATATTTCTTTATCACTCTTTTTGTTGTTCTTTTTTATTTTTGAACCATTTTTGGATACTTCTGATATTGAAGCTGCAAAGTAAGTTTTATTCTTTTCTTTAATCGGTCTTATTTCTATTTCAAGAGATATTATTTTTCCCGTTTTAGTTACTCCGGTAACTCCTTTTCCTCCATTTATTTTCCTCTCAGATGGCTTTCTCTTTGCATAGTTCTTTACTAATGCATTATGTATTTCTGCTGTTCTTTTTGATAACAGAATGTCTATGGGCTTTCCGACTATTTCTTCTGCCTTAAAACCAAACAATCTTTCCGAATTCGAATCAAACCTCTGAACGATTGATTCCTTGTTTACTATTATTTCTGTTTTTCTTGCCATTCCGAATTAATACATATTTGGGAAAGTCTAAATTATTAATATTTTTTAGTAAATGATACTTATAATATGCTAAATGCCAAAATGATGATATAAGCGATAAACTGATGAGATAAACGAATACACACATTTTTAATTACATCGATAAAAGTACGTATTGTGCTATAAGTGAAAAATATAATTACTTAAATTAGGTTGGAGTAAGTAATATTATATTTCACTCCTTTTTATTCAGTTATTGCCCCCC
>CAIUQV010000541.1 GCA_903901375.1 uncultured Ignavibacteriota bacterium | reverse complement strand
TTTAAGCTGGTGATAACTTCAAGTGCGGGAAATACTTACGGCGGAAATGTGTTTTATGATTCTGCGGCGGCGTTCAGTTTCGGAGTGACGGGGAAAGTGGTTTCGTACAACGGGCAGACTTATATTTTCAAAGGATGGACTGGAAGCGGAACGGGTTCGTACACGAGTCCGGACAGCACGGGCAACGATACAGCGGTTGTGCTTTCGATGGCAAACCCAGTGGCTGAAACCGCAAGGTGGATGCAGGTTGTGGGGATTAGCAACATCAGCACGGAAGTTCCGAAAGAATGGAAACTTTATCAGAACTATCCGAATCCTTTTAACCCTGAAACAAAAGTAACTTTCGACGTATTAAAAGAAGAAGGCGTGAAGATAACTGTTTACGATGCACTCGGAAGAGAAATGGAAACACTGGTGGACGAGAAATTGTCGCCGGGAAAATACAACGCAACTTTTAACGGTACAAAATATTCGAGCGGAATATATTTCTACCGTCTTACGAGCAATAGTTTTAGAGACATAAAGAAAATGCTATTAATTAAATAAACGAAAATGAAAGCAATCAAACTCTCTCTTGCTGTACTGTTAATTGTAAGTACAGTATTAATTGCGAACTCAATATTTTCGCAGAGCAATACGGGCTGGGACGATCCCAATCTTGACAGGATACCGCTTAATTTACTGAAGCAATCGCAGGTGCAGATGAATTATTCACCTACTTCGACAACGTCGTCTGTGGTAACTTCAGCAGATGGTTATGACAACTTTTATTTAGGAACTGATTTTGCGGAGCCGCATATTTCAGTAAACCCACTGAACCCATTGCAGTATTTCACGGCTTTCAATACGAATGCCGCGCATTACACAATGAACGGTCTGGACTGGTTTACGAGCTTCCCGACATTTCCGGGATTCACAATGATGGGCGACCCGGTGACTGCTTATGACAGTCTTGGAAATTTGTATTATGATAATATGTACGGAGACGGAACGAGTATTTACGGGACAAAGATTGCAGTGTCTTCGAACAACGGACAGACGTGGACTTACACTTCAGGAAACACAGGAAACGATAAGAACTGGATAGCAGCAGACCAGACAGGCGGACCGTATGCGAATTATGTTTACGGAACGATGACGAATGGTTCTTCGTGCGCAGTGATGAGAAGTACAAACAGAGGCGCATCATTTCAGGTAATGACGAGCCTTACTCCGCATGGTTTGCCTGGCGCAATGCCGTGCGTGGGACCGAATATGACAAACGGAAATTCGGGCGGATGTGTATACGTAGTGACAAATTCAGGCAGTTCATTTGGCGCAACATATTCATTCTTTGTTTCGACTAACGGCGGAGTTTCATTCACATTAAAGTCGCAACAGGGTTTTACAGGATATGTCGGCACGAACGTCGGCGGAAGAAACAGCGTGCAGAACATGAGAACAAGGCCTTATCCTTTTATCACAGCGGATAATAGTTTTGGACCTTACAGAGGAAGATTATATTTAGTCTATGCAACAAACCAGCCTGCGGGCGATGGCAATAAGCCAGATATATTCTGCAGATACTCAACTGACCAGGGCGCAACATTTTCATCACCCGTTCAGATAAACGACGATGCAAACCCGACGACGCATCATCAGTGGCATCCGTCAATCTGGTGCGACAAACAGACGGGAAGACTTTTCGTGAAGTGGCTTGATACAAGAAACTGCCCGACGAATGACAGCTGCGATGTTTATGCTTCGTTCAGCACGGACGGCGGTGCAAGTTTTTCAACCAATCAGAAAATAACAACAAAGAATTTTAAGATAGACTGCGTAAGCTGCGGTGGCGGCGGTACACCAAAGTATCTCGGTGACTACGATGCAGTAACTTCATTCGGAAAAACAGGAATGCTCGTCTGGGCTGATTACAGAGCAAGTTCATTCGGAAGCTACACAGCATACTATCCTGACTACGGAATGAAAATAAATCCTACAAAGAGTTATGCGGGTAACAATGACTCTGCATTCGTGAGAGTGATAGTTCCGTCCGTGAAGGGTTACAACGATTACGTAAAGTTCACAGCAGCAGTTGACACATTACCGGCAGCAGGAACGATACAGCTAAGCTTTGTAAACGGAAGAGATTCCATAACAACTTATCCGGACTCCGTGACACTGAGGATAAAAACCATTGGTACGGTAACGCCTGGAGTATACGGAATAATAATCACAGGAAGAGGACCAAACGGAATTCCAACGCATCAGAGAATTCAGAATATAGATGTGAACGTAGCAACTTTAAGCATTGGAACGAACAGAGACGGCGTCTGTGATTTTAAAATTAATAACGTACAGTACAACTCAAGGCAGATAATGACGTTCAACCTTGGTTCATCGCTGACATTGCAGGCAATCAGTCCGAAAGTAATAGGCGGTACACGCTACGTCTATCAGAACTGGTCACAAGGCGGCGATACAACGCAGACATTTAACGTAAACAATGCAGCAACATACACTGCAAACTACAAAGCACAGTTCAGATTAGTATTAACCTCATCAGTCGGCAATTCATTTGGCGGCGGTTTATTCTACGACTCAGCAGTAACATTCCAGTTCGGAGTAAACTCAAGGTTCTACACAACGGGCGGGCTTACTTATCAGTTCAAAGGATGGACAGGAACAGGAACGGGTTCATACACAAGCCCTGACAGTTCAGGACTTGATACGATAAGGAGCATTGCTATCGGAAATGCAATTGTTGAAGTAGCAAGATGGGTGCAGATTCAGGTAGGTGTGCAGAATATCGGAACAGAAATACCTATGGAATTTAAGCTGTACCAGAATTATCCGAATCCGTTTAACCCTGTTACGAGTATTAATTTTGATGTAGCAAAGGCAGGAATGGTGCAGATAAAGGTATACGACGTGTTAGGAAAAGAAGTGGAAACTCTTGCGAATGAAGTATTACAGCCGGGCAAGTACAAAACGGCTTTTGATGCTTCAAAACTTTCCAGCGGAATTTACTTCTACAGGATTACTACGAATGATTTCACAGATATAAAGAGAATGATAGTGATTAAATAAAACTGAAATATTTTATTGTATAAAGGGGATGCTCAGGTATCCCCTTTTTTATTGGGTTCAGCAGGTTAAACCTTTTTAAAAAGAAGATTGTCATACAATCAATATTATAATTAGTAAACATTAATTTTCAAAAAGGAAAACAGAATGAAAGCAATAAAGAAAGTGACATCATTAACAGCAGTCTTCTTTATAGTCTTAGTTGCAGTAATGATATCAGGATGTGAAAAGAATGCTGTAGACCCTAACAATATGACGGACGACCAGTATCTTCAGGCTGTTATAAGCGGCGGATATGATAACGATTACACAAACGAAGACAACATAATGATGCAGGAATATTCTGACCTGAATGAAGGCGGTGCAGTTCCTGATAATGAATTCGTACCACCTGCAAATCCTTATGATTCGCTTTTCAAATGGGGCAGACGAATTACAGATGTGAACAGGAATTACAGCATAACAAATGAAGGCGATTCACTGAAGTATGCAATAATAACTACGACTTTTGCCGGAACGTACAACATAATAGGATACATAAACGGAACGAAAGATACTGTCAGTAAACCATACAATGAAGTATTAAAGAGACAGGTAATCTTCAAAAGGATTGCAAGAACAGAATATCCAAGGAAAAACTGGAGACTTTACAAGGTTTCAATACTTGACGGTGAGACAACACAGCCGCAGACAGGTTCAGCATTAGTTCAGATTACCAAGGTTGAAGTTTATAAAAACAATTCTTCAACTCCAAACTACGTATTTAACGGGCCGGATTTTACTAATACACTGTTTACTACAAAATTATTCGGCGGTGAAGGAATCCCTGAGCTTGACAGGAACGATTTAGTAAAAGTGAAAATTTATACAACTTCGCAAATGCAAAGTACGGACTACGTAGCATTTCACTGGGCAAAAAATGCTTTTGGTTTCCACAGAATACCATTCGCACTTGAGAGTCAGACAGGAAGCGGTCCATATTACAGGATTTACACAAAAGACTTCAATATTTACGGAAATCACAGAATAGGTGCACATAATGCGTATTTCAGTGCAAATACACACGAATCGCTTTACGATAACGATGTTTCAAAATTTGCTTCGGATATGGTAGGAATACCGTTTAAAGTAACAAAATAGTCCATTCTCCCGATTAGATTTATAGAATCAAAAAAGGCAGGGTATTAATTATCCTGCTTTTTTAATTCAGGAAAAAGAGTATTTTTGTGTAAATATTAAGAATTAAGTAAAGAAAGCGAATTGGAGTTAATAAAAGAAGAAAACTTCTTAATTAATAATAAGTTATATTCTATTAAAGTGGAATTTGACGGGGAGAATTATATTGCCTCAGGGTACCTTGACGGCAATTTGGTTAATCAGACCCAGCAAAGCACTCCGGATATTACAGAAAGACTTCCCGCAGACAGTTCAATAATTGAGAATTTAATTTACCTGCTGAAAGAAGATTTTAAAGAAAACAAACTATAACTCCATTTATTAATGCTTCTGCATATCCATCCCGAAAATCCCGAAGAAAGAAAGATTAAAATTGTAACAGAATGCCTGAAAGACGGCGGAATTGTTATTTACCCCACAGATACAGTATATTCACTTGGATGCGACATAAACAACCATCAGGCAATAGAGAAAATGAGCAGAATCAAGAATATTGATGTAAAATCAGCGAACTATTCGCTCGTTTGCTATGATTTAAGCCATTTATCAGACTTTGTATTCAGCATAGATACTCCGCTGTACAGGGTAATGAAAAAGTCATTACCGGGAGCATTCACTTTTATATTAAAAGCAAACAGCAACGTACCTAAGATATTCAAGAGCAAGAAGAAGACAGTAGGAATAAGAGTACCTGATAACAAGATTTGCAGAATGATAGTTAAAGAACTCGGAAATCCGATTACTTCAACATCTATACACGATATATACGATTATGATGATTATATTACAGATGCGGAAGAGATTTATAAACTGTTTGAGAAAAGAGTTGACATAGTTATAGACGGCGGATACGGTCACAGAACACCTTCCACAGTATTAGACTGTTCGGACGGAGAGATAAACGTTGTAAGGCAGGGTTTAGGAATATTCGAAGCATAAAAAACCCCGTTTATACAAACACGGGGTTTAAAGGTACAATGAAATGATTTACAACCACTCTTCTTCTATAACATCTCCCTGAATTCCAACCACAGAATATTTTACGGGTATTTTTCTGTTTGAGGAAGCAACTGCATTTTCAGCAAGCTGTAAAAGACCACCGCAGCAAGGGACTTCCATAATCACGACATGAATTGTATTAATCTTCGAATCCTCAATCATAATTCTGAGTTTATCGGCATAAACCTGTTTATTGGAATCCAGTTTCGGACAAGCAATAACGAGCTTCTTGTTCTTTAAAAATCTGGAATGGAAATTACTAATACTGAAAGGGACACAATCAGCCGCAAGAAGCAAATCGCAGTTTCTGAAATGAGATGCGGCAGGATTTGCAAGGTGCAACTGTATAGGCCAATGAGTCAATTCAGAAGCAGAAGAAACTTCTTCTTTTACTTCGTTATCAGATTTGATAAAAGCTCTCTCTCTTGAGCCCGGACAGCCAGTATGCTGAGCGGCATTTTGATTGCTCAGTACATTTATATCCTGATTAAAAAGAGATGAAAGGTCTGCTTTAATGTTATTTGCTCTGAGATATTCGACACCTTCTTTAAAGTATGCAATTTCATTATGGTCTTTAAGATGTTTAAGATGCGCAAGAATAACTTTTTCACCCTGTTTGGAAATTCTTTCGATAACTGCGAGTTCACTGTACGGTTCGGCTTCCCTCTCCTCGAGAATTATAGCACCTTCGGGACACGTTCCAATACAGGCACCAAGACCATCGCAGAATAATTCACTGACAAGTTTTGCTTTACCGTCTATCATCTGAAGTGCGCCTTCGTGGCAACCGTTAACGCATTCTTCGCAACC
>CAIUQV010000540.1 GCA_903901375.1 uncultured Ignavibacteriota bacterium | reverse complement strand
GATAAGACGATGACACTGCTGAAAAATGAAGGTGCTATTGTTTCGCCAAAGAGATGCTTCTGGCAGCCGAAGTAGGCGGCATAGATTTTTATAAATAAATTTTTATTCCATTGAGCAAAATTCCATTTCAAACAATAGACTGGGATAGGATAGTAAAAACAGAGCATCCCGGTGAAACGGGAACATCGTTCTGGCAGACACTGGAGCTTGAAAATCTGCGAATAAGAATAGTGGAGTATTCGGCGGGTTATCTGGCAGACCACTGGTGCAGGAAGGGGCATATTGTTCACTGTCTGGAGGGAGATTTTATTTCCGAATTTGAAAACGGCGGGAAGGTTTCGCTTTCTGCCGGTATGACCTATGTGGTATCGAATGAATTAAGTTCGCATCGTTCATTTTCGGAGAAAGGTGTGAAGCTGTTGATTGTAGACGGTAAATTTTTAGAATAGAAATTTTATGGAATCCGGCTTAGAGCATATACTTACAAATTCTTATAAAGCAGGAATGATTTCATATATCAAGTCCCATCCTGAGGATTTTGATGAATTGATTAAGCTGGCATTAGCCGATAAGCAGAAGTATTCCTGGCGTGCGGCGTGGCTGCTGTGGAGTTGTATGGAAAAAAACGATGCGAGGATTTTGCCTTACGTAAAAGGTTTTATCGATGCTCTGGAATCAAGAAAAGATAACCAGCTTAGAGAATTACTGATGATTCTGGAACGTATGGAGCTTAGTGAAGAATACGAAGGAAGGTTGTTTGATGTTTGCGTGAACGTCTGGAAAGAGATTGGGAAAAAACCATCTATCAGGCATAAGGCTTTTACGCATATCGTTAAAATCGGGAAAAAGTATTCTGATTTAACGAATGAAATTATTTTTCTTGCTCAGCCTAATTATACTACTTCTCTTTCCGGAGGAGTAAAGAGATGCGTTAATAAAATGGTTGAAAGTCTGAAGCAGAATAGAATGAAAGAAATTTCAAAGTAAAAGAACTTATGGGAGAAGTAAACAAAGCTGAATTGATTTCTAAAATCCGCGAAGCATTTAAAGACGTGGTGCTTGAAGACGGCATCGGGCTTAGCGAAGCAAATGCAATAGATGATTACAAAGATAATGCTTTCATTGAGGAATGCAAAAGAAACGATGAACGACTAAGCTGGGAAACAATCTCCTCCTCTGAATTGAATAAATACAATTGCAGTTTATCATACTTTGATGCAAAAGGAATGAGGTTTCATCTTCCTGCATTTATGATTGCCGAAATCCGTGGAGAATACCGCTGGGGCATGGCGTTTGTGCTGACACATCTTTCGGACTATTCGAAGTCGCAGTTTGAACTGCTGTCTGCAAAGCAAAAAGAAGCCGTAAAAATTTTTCTTGAATACCTTCTTGAGAATCCCGATTACGAATTTGAAATGGAAAACATTATTGCGGCAATAGAGAATTACTGGTCGATTTAGGTTTGTATCCCTTTTCCCAAAGTCTCATTTAAAAATATAGATCATAATAAGAAATTTAATCTATTGCTTTTGAGCTCCGTTAATCCTGAAGGATAAATAGTATGTGTCCGGGTTTGAATTATTTTGCAGGAGTTCTACAGAAAACCAGATTAATATATCGAGTTGCTTTTCGATATCAATTATGTCGGTTAAAGAATCCGGAATGTCTATAGATTTTTCATAGAAATAAGTAATGTAAATGGGTTTGTTATCGGAATCCGAAGAAATTGCAGGACGGATTACACCCGTGAAGTTCAGAAGAGTTCCATATTCATTTTTGAAAAAGTCTACTGCCTTTATGAACTTAGATTTCAGAAAGTCATCTTTATCGGGAATATCAGAGGGAAGAATCAGAAAGTCATTATTAATCCTCATCTGGTTTATTGTATATAGTTCATCATTCATCAAAACAGATTTATGGTCCTGAACGGATTTAATGTAAATCCCGCTGACGCCAGCAAACTGATTTACAATCTCTGAGCTTATTGTATATTTCCATTCGCCTGAATCCTGAAGAGTTTCTTTTGATAAAAAAGGGAAACCTTCATTCGCACCATTCAGAGAAGTTCTGATAAGAACTGAAATTGATTTTTGCTGTGCTATGCTGACAGAAAAGGAAAAGCAGAAGAATGCGACAAAAGCTAATACAACAACAAATTTTTTCATATGATGATTAAAAATTTAAGTATTGATTCCAAAACTTTCTGTTATGTTACGTAAAATATATAAACTTACAAAGGTAAAAAAAGTGAACAGATTGATTTTCAATTAGGATATTCATTTAGCATAGCCCAAAAAATACCAATATGCTTCACAGCATCGAGAAAATCTTTGAAGTTAACCGGTTTGACTACATAAGCATTCACACCTAGTTTATAACAGGTTTTCAAATCGGGTTCTTCTCTTGAAGAAGTTAACATAACAACCGGAAGAGTTTTCAACGTTTCGTCATTACGAATTGCTTCAAGCACTTCAATACCATTCATTCGCGGCATTTTAATATCGAGCAAAAGAACCGCCGGATTTCCTTTTTTCCGATCCTTAAACTTGCCTTCACAATTCAGGTATTCCATAGCCTCAACTCCATCTTTAACTGCGACTACATTGTTTGCGAGATTGTGCTCCGAAAGCGCTTCAATTGTCAGTTCGACATCCTGAGGATTATCTTCTGCCAATAAAATAGTTTTTAATTCAATCATAATAATTAATTAATAATTTTGGGCAAAGTGAAGTAGAAAGCGGCACCTTTTCCTAATTCAGCTTCAGCTCTTACTTTACCATTATGTTTATGAATAATACGCTGAACATTTGCGAGACCAATACCAGTCCCTTTAAATTCAGCCTGAGTATGCAGTCTTTGAAATACACCGAAAAGTTTATGAGCATACTTCATATCGAAACCAACTCCATTATCTTTTACAAAGAATTCGTAATACTGGG
>CAIUQV010000539.1 GCA_903901375.1 uncultured Ignavibacteriota bacterium | reverse complement strand
GGGATTTTCGTACGTAAAGAAAGAGGGCGGCATAGTTTCGAAAAAGGCAGGACTGAAGAAAAATGACAGAATAAACATAAAGTTTTACGACGGAGAAATCGATGCTGTTGTAGATTGAATATCAGGAATTTATCAATTATAATTAAATTAAATAAGTATTAAATTTGTTTCAAAATAAGATATGGCAAAAGAAAAAGTAAATACTGATTCATTTGAGTATTCGTTTAAGAAGCTGGAAAAGATACTGAATGACCTTGAGGATAACATAGAAGAGAAATCTCTGGACCAGATAATAGAAAATTATCAGGAAGGCCTGAAATTGCTAAAAGTCTGCAGGGATAAACTTTCAGAAGCAGAATTAAAAATAGAAAAAATCAATCTGGATAAATAAATGGAAGAAGTAAAATTTGAAATGGGAAATACCAAATTCCTGAAGGACATAGAATATCCGAAGGATTTGAAGAAACTCAAGCTCAATGATTTGCGGGTATTATCGGACGAGTTACGAGATTTTCTTATGGACACTATTTCACAGATTGGAGGTCATTTAGGTGCATCTCTTGGAGTTGTGGAGCTAACGCTTGCATTGCATTATGTATTTAATTCGCCTAATGACAAGATGATATGGGATGTGGGACATCAGGGTTACATACATAAAATATTAACAGGAAGAAAGAACCAGTTAAAAACGATAAGGCAGAAAGACGGCATAAGCGGATTTCTGAAACGTTCTGAGAGTGAATATGATGCATTTGGTGCGGGACATGCTACGACATCTTTATCGGCGGGTCTTGGTATTGCTACGGCGAGAGATTTTCAGAAGAAGAAGTTTAAAGTGATTTCAATAATCGGAGACGGTTCGATGACGGGCGGAATGGCATATGAGGCGATGAATAACATCGGGCTGCTGAAAAAAGATATGATAGTTGTGCTAAACGATAACAGAATGTCTATAGCACCGAACGTATGGTCGATACAGAATTATTTTACTGATTTGATGCTGAACGAATCGTATAACAAACTGCGAAACAAGATATGGAATTTAACGGGTAAAGTTGACAAGAAAAACAGCGACAGACTGAGAGCACTTGCGGCGAAGATTGAAGGCGGGCTGAAAGGTGTATTAACTCCCGGAATGCTTTTTGAGGCACTTGGTTTCAGATATTTTGGACCTGTGAACGGGCATAATGTAGTGAATCTTGTGAAAACGTTTGAGGAAATTAAGGGATTCTCGGGACCGATACTTGTTCACGTTTTTACTGAAAAGGGAAAAGGTCCATCGTATGCTTCAAAACATTTTCAGAAACTTCATGCACTTAATCCATTTGACAAAACGACGGGTATTGAGCATAAGAAAGCAACGGTACCTGCTTATACAAAGATATTTGGTGAATCACTTGCAGAGCTTGCAAAGAAAGATGAGAAGATAATAGGTATTACTGCTGCGATGCCGGACGGAACCGGTATGAGTATTATGCAGGAGGCAATACCGGAAAGATATTTTGATGTAGGAATAGCGGAGCAGCACGGAGTGACTTTTGCAGCAGGGCTTGCTACTGAAGGATATACTCCTGTAGTAGCAATCTATTCTACATTTTTACAAAGGGCGTTTGATCAGATAATACACGACGTGGCAACACAGAAGCTCAGTGTAGTTTTTGTACTTGACAGGGGCGGACTTGTGGGTGCAGATGGTCCGACGCATCACGGTTCTTTTGACTTATCGTATTTAAGACTAATACCGCATATGGTAATAATGGCGCCTAAAGATGAAAGTGAGCTGAGGAATATGCTTTATACAGCAACACTTTATAAGAAAGGTCCGATTGCAATGAGATACCCGAGAGGAAATGCACTTGGAGTAGAGACAGGTGAATACACAAAAATGGAAATTGGAAAAGGTGAGGTTGTAAGAGAAGGTAAGGATATTGCGATACTTGCAATAGGAAATATGGTACATAATTCGATTAAAGCAGCTGATATACTTTCGGGAAAGGGAATTGATGCTGAGGTGATAAATATGAGATTTGTGAAACCGCTTGATTCAAATCTGTTGAAAGATACATTTGCAAAATTTAAGAAAGTATTAACAGTAGAGGATAATTCCATACTTGGCGGGTTTGGCAGTGCTGTTGCAGAATTTGCAGAACAATACGGATACAAGAATGATATATTAATCCACGGATTACCTGACAGGTTTATTGAACACGGCAAGCCCGAGGAATTGCATCACGATTTAAAGCTTGACGATAAAGGAATCGCTGATGTGACGGAAGAATTTTTTAATCAAAAGAAAGTAAAAGTATAGATGTTTGAAGATTTAATATTAAGCAATAAAACGATAAACAAGCGCAAGAGTTTTAACAGGAAGGATAACGATAAAAAAGTTTATATTGAGACGTACGGCTGTGCGATGAACTTTTCAGATACGGAAATAGTACTGAGTGTGTTAAGTGATTTTGGTTATAACGAAACGGATGACATTAAAAGTGCAGATGTGATACTACTTAACACATGTTCAATACGTGAAAATGCGGAAACGAGAATTTACAACAGATTAAAACATCTATCAGCACATAAGAAGAAAAATCCATACAAGGTAATAGGAATACTCGGCTGTATGGCTGAGAGATTAAGACACGATTTGATGGAAAGGGAGAAGTTTGTAGATTTAATTGTAGGTCCGGATGAATACAGGAAAGTTCCTCATCTGATTGACAGTTTGATAGAGACAGGAGAAAAGGGAATAGCAGTACAATTATCGAAAGTAGAAACATACGACGATATTGTTCCAATAAGAAAAGAGGGAATAAATTCCTGGATTTCTGTGATGAGGGGTTGCGATAAATTCTGTACATTTTGTGTAGTTCCGTTTACAAGAGGAAGGGAAAGAAGCAGAAAAGTTGAGAGCATAATTAAAGAGGCAAAGATGCTTTATGATGAGGGCATTAAAGATGTGACTTTACTGGGGCAGAACGTGAACTCATTCAATGATGCCGGAGATGACTTTACGGATTTGCTGAGAAAAGCAGCAGTTGCGGTACCGGGATTAAGATTCAGATTTTCCACATCGCATCCTTATGACTGTTCCAAGAAGTTAATAGAAACGATGGCTGAGCATTCGAACATATGTAAATATCTGCATTTGCCGGTACAATCAGGGTCTGAAAG
>CAIUQV010000538.1 GCA_903901375.1 uncultured Ignavibacteriota bacterium | reverse complement strand
AGGACTACGGTGGTGATTTTGTGTAATACGGATACGGATACTCCGGTGGAGTATTTCTCGGATGCGTTTAGGAAGATTTTGGACAGTAATTAAAATCTGTAGTTCCGACATTCTTGTCGGAAACAAAAGAAGAGATAAAATAGATAGCACCACAGAGTTCACAGAGGCATCACAGAGAAACACAGAGCGTTTTCCGTAGTTCCGACATTCTTGTCGGAAACAAACAGAAAAGATAAAATGATAGCACCACAGAGTACACAGAGTGCACGGAGCGGTTTCTGTAGTTCCGACATTCTTGTCGGAAACAATAGCATGATTCCCCTCCTCCGGAGGGGTACGGCGAAGCCGGGGGGTGGGTCGCTATTTCATATATAAAAAGAGATATTGGCACACTAATACGAACGCTTCTATGGTTCACTGATTGTTACTTGAAAGAATAATGTTTTTGGAGTATTTTTGTGTATTGTTCTGATAAGAGAATTGTGGATTAAGTAATATAGGGGAATTGGGGCTCAAATATTATTTATTAACATTATTTTCTTTGTATGAAAAAATTCTATTTCCCTGTGGCGGCGGCGGTTCTGCTTGCGCTTCTTTTTGTCTCGTGCAATAACTCTGTTGATTCTGTTTCGAACCCTGTCTATGACAGGATTTACTTTTCTGTTGATAGTATTCGCACGGCTCTTCAGACTTCTTTGAATAAAACTGTTCCGTCTCTGAATGTGCTTATCACTACGCCGTCTGCGGAGTATTTTGTTTCCTCTGCTCCTTCGCCAAGTACTCAGGTTACGAAGGATACTTATTTCCGTTTTGCCAGCAATACTAAGAACTTTACTTCTGCTTCGGTTCTGAATATGCAGGAAGACGGCTGGCTTAATATTGAAAGCAGGATTACCGATACTATTCCCGGCAGTACTGTCGCATTTGTGCCTGCTTCTGCGGAGTGGAATATTCCGAATAAAAATCAGATTACTATTAAAGAACTGCTTCAGCACAGCGCGGGTGTGTTTGATATTTCGAATGATTCCATCGCAGGCTATCCGAACGGTTACGTGATGGATGTTATGCTTGCTGACCCGAACCACCAGTTCACTTCTTCAGAGCTTGTGGGTATGGTTGCTTCGCGCAGTCTGTCTTATTTTCCTCCGGGAACGAACCATCATTATTCTAATACGGGCTATACGATTCTAAGTGAAATCATTTCGCGTGTGTATTCTTTCCATGCAGGCTCGCAGAAACTTTATTCAGATTATATTTATGATTACATAACGGGTTCGTCTGCACCGGTTCCTCTGAATGTGCATTTCCCGTATCTGGCTTCGGACAATCAGCTGCCTTTTCCGGGTACTCCGGGCAAGGTTCATTTCGAGGATGGAAGTGTTACGAATACTTCTGTTTACAATAAGAGTGCGAATGTCGGCGAGGGTAACGGGTACGGCACGATGTCTATGCTGAGGACGTATATACGCTCGATGATTACCGGCGGGAATGTGCTGAATGCTGCGAGTCTGAACCTGATGAAGAATGAGGTTTCGCCGGGTTCGCCGAACTATGCACTGGGATGTACTTTGTTCACAAATCTGGGATACGGTCATACGGGTGCGACGATGGGATATTTCTCGTGTATGTTTTACGATACGCAGACGGGTGTTTCGGTTGTGGGGATGATTCCGTTCTGGGACCTTACGAACGGGGGAGCGAATTACTATAAGCCGTTTTATGCTATGCTGGATGCTTGCTGGGCTGCAAGGGCAGCGCTGGGATATGCGGGGAAACCGTAATCTATTTGAAATTTTAAATTTGAAATTGCAAATTTAAGAGCTTTACTGTAGTTCAAACATTCTTGTTTGAAACAAACAGAAGAGATAAAATAGAGATTTTACCTCTGAGCACACCGAGTGCACAGAGAGTTTTCTGTAGTTCCGGCATTCTTGTCGGAAACAAATGATTCCCCTCCTTGGAGGGGTGGATCTGTCTGTTCTTTAGACAGAGACGGGGTGGGTTTGGACATTAATGTGAATTTTTAAGTGTTGAATATGGTTACCTTATTAGGTAACTTTGTAATATTATAATATGCAGAGAAACATAATATTTTATGGGAGTTACTTTCTTGACTTTTATAATAAACAGTCGCAAAAGGTTAAGGAAAAAATTAACTGGACTCTTGGTTTAATAAGGGATCTTGAAAAAGTACCTGTAAAATATCTGAAACATATTGAAGAAACTGACCTCTACGAAGTAAGGGTTAATTCTGGAAATAACATTTTCAGAATCTTTTGTTTCTTTGATAAAGGGAATTTAGTCGTATTAATGAACGGTTTCCAGAAGAAAACACAAAAGACTCCAAAAGAGGAAATTAATAAAGCATTAAGGATTAAGAATTTATACAATGAAGAATACAAAAAATAAGGTAACAACATTTGAAGAACACCTTGAAAAAGAATACGGGAAAAAAGGTGTACGCAAAAGAGATAAATACGAACAGGGGTACGAAGCATTTAAATTAGGCGTTATGATTCAGGAATTAAGAAAGGAAAAGAATTTGACTCAGGAACAGCTTGCTGATAAATGCGGAACAACTAAGAATTATATTTCAAGGATTGAGAATGATGCATCCGACATCAGATTATCGACTTTGATGAGGATTGTGCAGGATGGCTTTGGCGGTAAGCTTAACTTTGTCCTGAAGTTTAATTGAAGATTTACCATCCTCCCAACAAGACGGCGGACCTTCGGCTAAAACACGGAAACACTAAAAGAGATAAAGAGATTTTACCACTGAGCACACAGAGTGCACAGAGCGTTTTTCAGGTATAAAAGATAAGAGCGTTTATCCCGTAAAAGATTTGGTGTTTTGGTGATTTGGTGGTGATGTTTTTATAAATAAGTGATTTGGTGGTGATGTTCTTATGAATGGCTTATGCGGATTTTATCATTGGTTTGAGTTTGTAGGAGAGGTTGTAGAGCATTAGTTCGAGGTTGACGTTTTTGTCGATGTCGCTGATGAACATTTCCAGGAGGTTGATGATTTCGTATTCGTCGCAGTTGAGGCGGGTTACGAAGTTTGTTATGTTTTCGTCTTTGTCCCTGTTGATGAGCCTGTCGTCGTTTTGAGATTTCTTTATGATGATGTCCCTGAACCAGAGCTGCATGAGGTACAGGTACTGGCGGACGAGCTCCCTGTCCTTTGCGGATGTGAGCGATGTGATGATTCTCGATATGCTCAGGTATTTGTTTGCTACTATTGCACGAAGATGGTCTATGCCTTTGTCGCGGAGTTCGAGGAAGTTGCAGTTGAGTATGTTCTTCAGTGTCTGCAGGCTTCCGTTTGAAAGGTTTACGAGCAGATTTATTTCTTCGTTCGGTGTGTCGGGATGGTTTTCGTATATGTAATTCTTCAGGTCGTGACTGCTGATTGCGTCGAACTTTACCTTCTGGCAGCGGCCGATGATGGTCGGCAGAAGCGAGTTCAGTTTTGATGTCGTGAGTATTATCAGTGCATCGCCGGGCGGTTCTTCAAGCACTTTCAGGAATGAGTTTGCTGCCTCGCGGCGCATCATGTCTGCCTGAGAGATGATATAAACTTTCTTCTTTCCCTTTTCGCCAGTGAGATAAATTTCTTTCTTTATCTGACGTATGCTTTCTATCTTTATCGAATTAGCTTTCGGTAAATCTATTTTGTGGTACGGGTCGGCTGCTTTCTTCTTAAGCTCTGCGGTTAATATTTCTATGTCGGATTCCGAAAAGGACTGGCTGTCTGTTTCTTCGTCTTCTTTCTTTGCTGCGGGAAGCGGAGTAATGAACTTGAAGTTAATCGTGTTAAGCTGCTGCATCTGTTTACAGCTTCTGCATTCTTCGCAGGCACCGAGGTCGGCGTCAGGGTTATCGCAGTTAAGAAGTCTTGCAAACTCAATAGCGACGGCATCTTTCCCGATTCCTTCTATTCCGTGGAATATGAAAGAATGAGGTATCCTTCCGCTTTTATAAACGTTCTTCAGTATGTTGATTACGCGCCGCTGTCCTTTAATCTTTTTCCACATAGTCTTTTTAGAATGTATTTCCTATTCCGAACTGTATTGCAAACTTTTCCTTGAAGATGGCAGATGCATTGTTCCTGAATAACCATTTGTTCGTTCCTGCTGCGGGTTCGTAGTCGTAGAACTTGAATCCGAAATCAAGGCGAACGGGTCCTACGATTGTGTAGTACCTTAGTCCGACGCCGACTGCGACTGCGATTTCAGGAACAGTGAAATCCTTAATGTCAGCCCAGAGGTTTCCGAAGTCAACGAATGAGACGAATCCGAAATCTTTTATAAGTCCTTTCTGGTCGTAGAAGGGACGTGTTCTGTGTTCTATAGAACCTTCGATGATGAAGTTACCTCCGTTTTCCCTGCCTGGGAATGTACCGAGTTTTCTGGCACCCCAGCCGCGTACGCTTGTGCTTCCGCCTGCGATGAACCTTGAATCGAGAGGGACGACGTCGAGTCCGTAGTCTTTCGTACTGGAACTCAGCTTTAGAGTGTTGTCGCCGTATTCGTAAATATCTCCGATAAGGAATTTTGTTGCGATTGTTGATTTATCCCCGCGCGATGTAACGGGCATATAAAATTTATTAATGAATGAGAACTTTAAATAATTGATTGATGATACGTCGAATAAATTTCTGATTAATGAACTGATGAGTCCGCTTTCTTCGAGCAGGTACGACTGGTAGTTTCCGCGTGTCGGGAACTGGAAATTATCAGTCTTTGAATGAACGAGCGTAAAACTAAGGATAGAATTAAGAATGTTCACGAATGCACCTTCGGGAATGGTTGTCACTGTTGAGTCTTCGTTAAGAGCAGTAAGCGGTACTTTAAAAGTAATTCTCTGGTCAGTGAGTTTCCAGTCGAGGTACAGGTTATTCAGGTAAGTGTATTTCGGCAGTTCATAGTTTGCCGAAACCTTACTTTTTATTTCCTCAATCCTGAAATCGTCGATTGAGAAAAGGACAGAACTGACGTTCAGGTTGCCCGTGATTTTATTGTTGCCGAATATATGCGGCTGGAAAATATCGAGCAGAAGTTCGAGTCTGTAGTTCTGTGTTGAGTTTGCGAGTGCTCTGACCTTTGCAGAAAATGTTCTCGGGTTTGAAAGAAAGAACCTGTCCGTGAATGACATACCAAGACCTGCGAAGAAGGAATTGCTGATTTCGTATCCGAGTATTTCCGGCTGAAGTTCGTATTTATTCCTGACGAGTCCGAGAATCTTAAGGTTGATGACGTTGTTTACTGTATCGATATTGCTAAGAACAATCCTTGTGTTTTCGAGCACGGCAATCCTGTTAAGTCTGTTTTCGCTCTGCGTGAGAACTTCCTTGCTGTAGATATCATTCTCGTGGTATTCGAGTTCGCTTAGAATATTGGCAAGGTTAAGGTCATACTTATCGTTTTTGATTTCAATGTTAGTCCTGCCGAATCTGTACCTTGCACCCATATCATATTTCAGGTTAAGGTCAATCTTAAATTTCTTATCGGGGTCGAGAGATTCCACCTTTACGACTTCGGGTGCTGACAAATTGGCGAATGCATAACCGTTATTCTGGAGGAACTTCAGAATCCTTCCCGATTCGGAAGTTACTTTATTTTTCACGTATACATCGCCGGCAGAAGTTTCGAGCACATCGGGTTTAAACACGTTATCCCTAAGGTCGCCGGGCAGGTTTTCAAGTCCTGCAATGTTTATACTGCCGATGGTGTATGGCAGGTTTTCATTAATGATAAACTTTACGTT
>CAIUQV010000537.1 GCA_903901375.1 uncultured Ignavibacteriota bacterium | reverse complement strand
GAGGTTCAAAACCTTTTGTGAACTCATTCAAAAAAGGCTGCTGCATTGTAGTATCTGCAAGGAGATTAAAAGTAGCTATAAAATCCTGCGAAGTAACCGGCATACCGTCTGCCCATCTTGCTTCGGGATTTATCCTGAATGAATATGTCAGACTGTCCGAGTCTATTTTCCAGTGAGTTGCAAGTGCGGGATACAGTGTCTTGTCAACCGGATCAATGCTAAGTAATGTTTCAAATATCAGTGAACCGAATATATCGTTTGTTTCTAAATTCGAATCCTTTCCGTAAGTCCTTATTGATGCAGGGAAACTCGGCATTGCATAAACAAACTTACCGCCTTTAACAGCTTCTTTCTTTCCTATCGTATTATAATTATCTTTTGTAATCCATCCTTCGCCTTTAAATCCTTTTCCGCCTTTGTCAGCAGGGACGCTCGGGTCGGCACCCGGAGGGGTATCGAACTGTTTTACGGATATAGGTTTTGTACCTAAGTTTACGGAGTCTTTCTTTGAACCGCAGCTGAACGATATCAGCAATGCAATAATTAAAAGTAAACGGCTTAAATAAATTGTTATTCTGTCCATAAAAATTTTATGTCTGATTAACTAATATTACAAAATATATAAGTATTAAATAATGCATAAAAAATGTAACAGGGTGAACATTGGGAGGACTTAGGCTTGAGAGCAGAAATTTGGTATTAATTAACTAATAACTGACCGACAACGACCGGCAAGAAATATATAAGTTTATAAGTGTCCAGTACTTAAATTATTTCAATTGATAAAAGAAGAGAATTGAATTATTTTAATATACTTAAGAAACCAAATACAACACTTTTGAATGATTTATTTACATACGGTCTTTTGTGTTTCACTTCTTTCTTCACACTGATTAATCCTATCGGGACAATGCCTATTTTCATGACAATGACCTCACAGCTTGATGCAGAGCACAGGAATAAAACGGCAAAAAAGGCAGTAATAATCGCGCTAATATCGATTTTATTCTTTGCTTTTTCAGGGCAGGTGATGTTTCAGTTTTTCGGAATATCGGTAAACAGTTTTAAAATTGTCGGCGGAGTTATATTTTTTATTATGGGGCTTGATATGCTTCAGGCACGGCTCGGGAGAGTGAAGGTTAAAGATTCTGAGATTAAATCGTACGTAAACGACATTTCCATCACACCTCTTGCTATACCGATGATTTGCGGACCCGGGGCTATTACTAATGCCATAGTTCTTATGGAGCAGGCTGGCTCAATTGAAAAGAAGGTGATACTCGTGTTTGTAATCTTCCTTGTTCTCGCGGTTACTTATCTTGTACTTTTCAGTTCTTCAAAGATAATTAAAGCACTTGGGGAAACCGGTAATAATGTGCTGATGAGACTTATGGGTTTGATAGTAATGGTTATTGCTGTTGAGTTTTTCTTCAGCGGGCTTAAGCCGATTGTTCTCGATTTCTATAAATGACTTCATTGCATATGCAGTGATTTTTCGAATGATATTAATACGTATTTTCAATATATTTAAAGTGTATTTCCCTGATAATACTTAGGTATTATTGATAATCAGTTAAATTGTTTATATTTTAATGACTTACATAAAGCGATATTAAAAAGTTTATTTTCAAAATTCAAATTATTGTATTATGAAGAATGTCTATTTTGCAATTGTCTTTATCGGTTTGCTTTTCTTTATTTCCTGCAGTTCTTCAAAAGTCCAGAATTCCGCAGGCAGTCTCACTTCAAATAAATGGGAGCTTCTTACGCTTGCAGGCAAAACACTCGATGCCAATGCAACAAAAATGGGAACGCCCTCTTTAATGTTTTCAGCTGAATACGGTCTTACCGGTCATACCGGCTGCAATACTTTTACAGGTACATACAAACTTGAAAACGGGAAACTGTCTTTAGAGCCCGGTGCAATCACAAAAATGTTCTGTGTCGATTCTCCCGAAATTGAATTCCTGTCTGCTCTGAAGCAAACTAATGGTTATAAAATTTCCGGAGGCGAACTGTCGCTTCTGAACGGCACAGCTGAATTAATGAAATTTATCTCTAAAAAATAAATACAGATATATGGTAAAATTTTACAGATTAGTTTTAGTATTACTGATTGTTCTTGTCGTATCTGATCTGGGCTATTCTCAGGGGAGGGATTTACCCGTAAACCTTTCTCTTGTTTATCCTGTCAGCATTAACCAGTCCAAGCAGGATAATGTGAACTTCAATTTAGGTATAATCGGTTCACAGTTTAATAACCTCAGGGGCATTGGCATCAATGGATTGTATTCCGTGCTCGCAGGCGATTTAAACGGATTGCAGGTTAACGGATTGTATGCCGAAACACGCAATAAGCTTAAAGGTATTCAGCTTACAGGCGGACTGAACGTTGTGACCAAAGGCGGAAATGGTGCAATGATAGGCGGACTTGCCAATATGACCTTCGACGATTTCACGGGTTTTCAGTTCTCGTCAATCGCAAACTTCGGGTTTGAGAATGTCAGCGGTGTACAG
>CAIUQV010000536.1 GCA_903901375.1 uncultured Ignavibacteriota bacterium | reverse complement strand
TGTATCACCGCCGAAGTAAACTGTTAATCCGTTGTACTGAAATATAAAACCTGTGTATGAATGTTCACCCCAGAGAAACCCGTCCAGTCCATAGCGTCCACCCCAGTGCCGTGCATAGACGGTGTAAACTGTAATTCCGTTAACCGTGACAGAATCCCCGACGGGATTATTGCCGGTGTATCCGCTGCGGTTTTGCATTCTTATATAGTTATATTCATATCCCGGAAGGTAGGATTCAACACCATCGGGAAAAACAACAGGAAGGTTCTTGTTCCTGTCTTTAAGTTCGTTCAGTGTTCCAAGACTAAGATGGTCTATGTGAGGATGGGAGATACTCATAAGGTCAAGTTTGGGAATGTTATCAGTTTCTATTCCCGGTTCGATTAATCGTTTGGAAAATACTCCTATAGTGGTTGTGAGAATAGGGTCAGTGAGGATTTGCTTATCGTCCATTTGAATCAGGCAGCTGGAATGGCCTATCCACAGTACTGAAAGCCGTGCGTTAGTCAGTACAGGATTGGTGATTTTATTCTTCACTTTTTTGGGAGATTTGAAGACGGACGGACCGTTGCCTGCAATTTCCTGAAAAATAGTACAACCGCTGAACTGAAGCAGAGTTGTTAAGAGCAATATTTTAATCAGCGATTTCATACTATTAATAATACTTTAAATAGAATCCGATATTATACTTACTTATTGCATTTTGTTTATATGCAAACTTCAATCCGAACATTCCGAACACGGAATATATTCCTGCTTCATACATTATTCCGTCCATCTTACTATTAAATTCATTCTTCTGACTGTAGTAACCCGCACCGAGCGAGAAACTCAGGTATTCACCGCCCTGTGCAAGCGGGAAATACACACGTGCACCGGTGTTGTACATATACCTTTGTGCTTTGGAATAATCGAAACTGCTCAATGCGTACTGCGGAGTGAAGAATAACTCAGCAGAGCCAGTGAATTTCTTAACAGGCTTTATAAGCAATGCAGAAAAATGATTCAGGTATTTATTAGGTTTAAAAGTGTAAGAAAGCGGAGTAACCTGCCATTCAAAACCAAACTCTGTTCCGCTGTTTGCGATTCCTTTGTCTTCAAAGAAAACGGGTGATGGAAGCAACTGCATAACAGCCCAGGAAGAATATTTTAGTAAAGGCTTTTCGCGTTCTGCCTGCGGATGAGCATTCGAATATAGAATAACGAAAAGCAATATACATAACCCGCCTCTTAAGAAGCGGGTTATGCTTTTATGTTTTATGTCTTCAGGATTTATCAAAAACTGTTTGATATAAATAATCTTAATTCAGTCATATTAAACTTGAATGTGCCGTACTTATCATATTTAGAAGTTCTTGCGTAAGCATTTAATTCCGAGCCTATGTATGTAGTAGGCGTAACGGCAAATCCTATACGCGGATTAAAAATAAGCAGGTTGTCTGTACCGTCGGCGCCGTCTTCCGTAAAGAACATAAAATTATAGAGTCCGAGGAACAGATATGCTTTGCTCTTTAAGTTTAAAAGTGTTTCAAACTTAGTAGTGTAGCCGATACTGAAATTG
>CAIUQV010000535.1 GCA_903901375.1 uncultured Ignavibacteriota bacterium | reverse complement strand
GTGGACAAACGTGGGGAAGACAAATAACTCCAAATAATAGAACAGGTGGTTTGTTCTTTTTAGATAGCAGTAACGGATGGAATTATAGTGGATTTCAGACCGCACCGTATATATCTCACACAACTAACGGCGGCGGAGTAATAATCGGAATAACAAAAGATTCATCTACAAATAACATTCCTAAAAATTATACTTTAAAGCAAAATTACCCTAATCCATTCAATAATAATACAATAATTGAATACAGTTTAATTAAGAAGGCAACTATAGGCATTAATATTTATGACATTTCAGGGAGAAGTGTTTATGATATGACGGCTAATAATCTTGAGCCAGGTAAATACAAATTATCTCTCGATTTCGGGGCTTTGAATTTACCAAGTGGTATTTATTTCTATAATTTTATTGCCATTAATGAAAAAGGAATTCAGCAATATTCAGAAACAAAAAAGCTGATGTATGTGAAATAAAGTGTTAAAACTGAAAAATAAATTAAGTAAATTAAATAAATAATGTTAAAAAGAGTTTCATTATGAAAAAAACAATATATACAATATTGATGATAATAATAATTATTAATTCATCATTCTTAATTAATAATTGTGTTAGCCAGTGGGTAGCTCAGACATTACCCGTTAACCCGCATATTATTTATTGTATGAAGTTTTTTAATAAAAATACAGGTTGGATGTCAACAGGTGGTCTAGACAATACTTATATATCCAAAATATTAAAGACTACAAACGGCGGTGATAACTGGACTATAATTAAGGACAGTATCAGAATGTATAGTTTTCAGGTGTTGGACAGTGTTACAGTTTATGGTAATGTTCGAAATGTTCAGGCAAATGAATCTATATACAGAACATTTAATGGTGGAATTACATGGGACAGTGTTTCGTACAGCACAATTTTGGGTTATAATAGTTTATTTTTTATGAATATAGATACAGGTTATGTAGGAGCATCAGATAGCTTTTGGGGGTATTTATTCAAAACTACTGATGGAGGAATGACACTTAATCAGATTTACAAGGATAATAACCCATCATTTGGATTTGGTTTAAATTTTTTGAAAGATAAAGTTAATGGGGAGTTTTATGGGTATTGTGCCGCTAGTAACGCGTATATGTTTAAAACTACAAATTCAGGATATAACTGGACACAACTTGCAAGTGGTTTATTTAATAATACTGGAGGATTTTATTTTATCAATAAAGATACTGGATGGGTTTCGAACCATGATAATTTTAGTCATTATTATATACAACATACAACTAACGGAGGTATTAGTTGGATTAATCAATTTACGTCTATATTTAATAATTACTATCCAGGAGGTATTTATTTCTCTTCATATAATAAGGGATGGGCTGGTGCTCAAGATGGGTATTTGGTTTATGCAACAACAAACGGAGGACAAACTTGGGGAAGACAGATAACTCCTAATAATAGAACGGTGGGTTTATGCTTTCTTGATAGTCTTAACGGATGGAATTATTGTGGATATCAATCTGCTCCATATATATCTAAAACTACGAATGGGGGCGGTGTAATTCTTGGTATAACAAAGGATTCATCATCGAACATTATTCCAAAATATTATACTTTAAAACAAAACTATCCTAATCCTTTTAACAACAGTACGATAATTGAATATAGTTTAATAATGAAGGCAACTATAGGTATTAATATTTATGATATTTCAGGTAGAAGTGTGTATGATATGACGGCAAACAATCTTGAACCCGGCAATTATAGGCTCTCTCTCGATTTCGGGGCTTTGAATTTTCCAAGTGGTATTTATTTCTATAATTTTATTGCCATTAATGAAAAAGGAATTAGACAGTATTCAGAGACAAAAAAGCTGATGTATGTGAAATAGAAATTAAAATATCAATAGGGCAGAGACCCGGTATAACCGTCCAAAGTTATTAACGTAAAATTCCATTTTATGGAATAGCCTCGCCCTATTTTATTTAAAATAATCATTTAAGACTTGTTAAGAAAGGAGTGATATGAGACCACCATAAATCAGTAAATGTATTTACTGCTTTTTGAAATTTTTTAAAACAAATAAATTAAAAATTATGAAAAAGGTATTTTACGTTTTAGTTTTGACAATAATCGGGTTTAATGTGAATTTATATTCACAGAACGATTATATGAAAAACAGATTTACAATAGGTATTTATAATTGGGTTATGAATGATTTTTATAGAAGCACTCAGCATTTGCAAAACTATAATAATCTTCATTTAAACGTTAATTTTAGTTTTACTTACAGAGGCGATAATGATCCTTCGGCAAGCATGTATGATGGTTTCTTGATTCCTTCTTCTAATTATATAGGTACATTTTCGAGCACTATAAATAATCTATTCAACTCTCAAACACTTGATAACAAACAGAAAGTATATTTCGAAAGAGCAAAAGTTCTCCGTCCGGCTTCGGGTCAGAGAAGTACATACGAAGTAGAAGAACATGGCTCATATAACAATAAATATCCCGGTTATGGATATCAATCATCAGAAACCGGAACAGATTATAATAACGATTTGAATTTAGGAATTAATGGAAGAAAATGTGCAGTTGGCGAAAACTCGGCAGGTTTTATTGTGAAAGATCTATATGAGAATATGGAACAGATTAATAAATTAGAAACCAATATATCTAAAACTGACATGAAATACTTTTGGTCGGATAATAAAGAGCCTGGTTATTTCTGGGTAGTAAAACCAAGAATGAGAATTAGGGTTGAGGATTTTGATGATCAGAGTAAAAAAGAGTTAACCGTTGTAAGAGTTGATGTTAAAGGTTTTAATGGACAACCAATAGCCTCTTATGATATAAAAGTAAAAGATTTTGCAGGGCGAATAGGGAATTATTATGGTGATTATATCGAAAACTATTATAATATAAATCCAATAACTCAAGAATATTTTCCCAAACTTCGAATATTTGCAACAGATTTGATTGCCGAAATTCCTCCCAATCCTGTACTTACAAATTCGCAAGTTGATTACGCAATCTATTGGTCTGGAATTGTAGATGTATGGCTTGATTACGTAAGACTGGATGATGAATGGGCTCATTTCCTGTTTACAGACCCTTCGGGAACAGCCCCTGGAGACGAGCTATTAAAGTTTCACCAGAAAATAGCCGAAGAAGTTTCTGCATTGAGCAATACAGACGGTTTCGGATATTTCTATTTAGACGAATATGCATACAATAATTATCCGTGCATTGCAGAAGTAAACAGAATCATAAAGAGCATAAACCCGAATACGGGTCTGGTAGCAATGGATAATGAGGTACCTGCATTTTGGAGTGGAGGAAGTGATGAATTAAAGAATAAACCCTTTAATGTATTTTTTGATACACTTTATTCTTCAAAAGCTGTAACAGATATTTTAATTAACGAAACTTATCCTTTTAGAGGAGGAATGAATGCTAATGATAGGGGTGTTGCACAAATCCCTGCCGTATTTGAAGTCCCGGTTATTCTTCTTCCGCCCAAAGTAAGACCTTTTTATCATACAGCAGAAAATGAAGAGCTATACAACTTATCTATTAACGGTGCATTGGAAAAAAATCCTGATATTTCTGTTGGCACTAACATTTTAAATTATTATGATTTAGGAAATTATAGAAAAGGTGCCAGGTTAATTAAAAAAGCAAAAGCAGACGGCCATGATATTACCGTTTCAATGTCTATTCAGACACATTCCTTCGAAACTACTTATATGAATGATGGAGTCTATGGGTTAAGAGAGCCTACAAATGAAGAAATTTCCCTATTATCTTATTTAGGGCTGACTTATGGTGCCAAACAAATAATGGATTTTTCTTATAATACGGAAACACAATATGGAAATAAAGAAAACAACAATGTTTATAAATACCACAACTATGGATTGTTGGATGAAAATAATACAGGCCCCAGATATACAAATTATTACGGGCAGCCTAAATGGAGTTTTGTGTGCAACCTGAATGCTAAGTTAAGAGAAACAGGTAATATTCTTTATCCTGTAGATCAACCGTCGCAACACTTAATTTATGATACTTCCAGAACAATTAACACAATATTTCAGAGTGAACATCCTGATTACGGGTATGGCCTTCCTTTTAAATTTATATCAGATATTAAATCTGTTCATTTGAATCCGTATGGAGTATTTGAAGATATCAATGTAGATGAACCTTCAGTAAGATACTGGGAAGCAGGTTTCTTTAATCCACCTGTCTCAAACATTTCTGAAAAGTATAGCAAGTATTTTATAATGCTGAACAAAAGGTGCACACCCCCGGTCGCGGGTGTTACAGCCGGAGACGTAAGAACTTTAAAAATGAAATTCAAGCCCGATGAATTGCCGGGTTTCAATAACTGGGTAGTATTAGATCCGCTGACAAATACTACAGTTGCTACAATTAATAAAAATTCAGCAGAATATTATTCATTAGGTGTATTTCAGCCAGGAGAAGGCAAACTTTTTAAAATTGCCCCTGTCATGCAGGAAGGCGGAACGTTTGTGTGTGATGAACTCGTAACAGCAACAACATTTAATTGCAACGGTATGGTTTATACCGGTGGATATGATTTAGACATTCCCGCTGCAAATGGTTTAACTACTATTTCCTTTGCTCAGAATGCTGCTATACAGGGCGATAACGGTGCTAACTTTTCAACAGGAAAAAACAATCAGGTTGTGCTACAGGGGCAGAACGGAAACAAGTGGCATGGTATAACTGTAAACAACTATCAAAATGTAGATATTTGTAACACTAATTTCCAGAATATTGGCGATGCTATGCCTTTTTCATTATGGGCCTTGTCGCTTTACAATTGTCAGTTGCCGCAGGTAAATTCCTGTACTTTTAATCTGCCGTCGCAGGCAAAAGCTATAAACGTGAATAACTTTGAAATTTCAGATTATACTGATGTTTTATTAATAAACAATAGTATATCGGTCAATAACTCCACCGCGGCAATTTTTGTAGGTAGTTCGGCAGGAAGTTACTGTAACCTCTTTTTAATGGATAATGTAATCACAAACAACTCTAATCATTCGACTTATGGCGTATTTTTAACTAACGTATATTCTTCATACGTAGATAATAACACTATAACAGGTTTTGATATTGGTATGGATATATTGAACACTACGCTTTTAATGAATGAAAATAATATTTATTCTACTGGAGGTAATAATACTGGAATTCTCGCATAATCTTCAAGTTCTCTTCAAATGGGAATTGTTCCAAACAGTTTTTACGGCGGAAGTAATACTATCACAAACAGTGGAAGCGATTGCAGGAATATCAGTCTTAATAACTCTATTTTCCAGATGAATTATGGAAACAATAAACTGACAGTTGATAACATATTGGGTAATTTCAATTTAGTTGGAAACGGTAATTTCCTTCAAACCGATGATGGTCCACTGCCTTTCGTTTATGCAATCGGTAATTGCTTCAACGGCGAAGGAGGATTTGCAAGAGATTCAATAACAGAATTGAACGGATTACGAGACACTCTAATAGAAATTCCTCATAATTGTAATTCACAGATAGACCAAATAGCAGATTTCACCGTTCCTGTGATTAACGGCATTGTTGACACTGTTTATAAGTCAACATTGCCTCAGTTCCAGAACAGTTCACAATCCATTTCTCTCTACAGGGATTTCTATAAAAGCGTTCTGAAAAGAAACTATGATAGCACTAAAATATTAGGCACACAAATTCTAACAAACTATTCG
>CAIUQV010000534.1 GCA_903901375.1 uncultured Ignavibacteriota bacterium | reverse complement strand
CAGCTTCCAAAATACGCAAGTAATTATTTATGTAAACTGAATCACCCGGATTATTCATGTACTTATTTATATCACCAAAGGAAGTATCTGAAAGTTTGTAATAATATGCACTGTCATTTTGATGTCGAATAAGACCTTTTTCTGATGTTATCCAGAAATTACCGTATTTCTCTATGAATGAAAAAACTAAATTATCATGATTGTAATATAGATATTCTTCATTGTAACTCTGTGAAAACAGACTATTTACATTTAAATAAAATATAAATACTATTAGTAATCTTAAATTACTCATAAATCAATCTACTTTTAAATTTGATTATAACATCATTTTTCATTTTAGGACATTTAACTTACAACCAACCACCAACAACTGCTCTCTCCTCTCTGTGTTCCTCTGTGACTTCTCTGTGCGTCTCTGTGGTGCGTCTCTTTTCTTGCTTTTATTTTAACAACAGCATTCTTCTTGTTTCTGAAAAATCTCTTGTCTGCATCCTGTAAAAATACACACCGCTCGTCAGCCCGCTCCCGTCAATCGCTGCCTCATACGTCCCCGCACTCATCCGTTCGTTCACCAGCGTCTGCACCTCCCGTCCCCGCACATCATACACCTTCAGCGAAACATCACCCGCAACCGGCAGCGAAAAACTCACAACCGTCCTCGGATTAAACGGGTTCGGATAGTTCTGCGATAGCGAATACTTTGAAGGTACCTCCGTTGATATATTATTAACACCAATAGTACCTCCTGTTGTAGTTCTGTATATAAAACCGCTCGTGCCTCCAACAAAACCTGTATTTGCATTAATGAAATACGAGGAATAAGCCGAATAATTAGTTCTTACTAATAGTCTATTCCAGTTATATCCGCCGTTTGTGGTTTTATATATATAGTTTCCTGATGCAATATAACCCGTTGAATTGTCTGTGAATATTATGTTTGCCACATTAAAGTTGTAAACATTAGCAATGCTGTCAATCTTAAACCAGTTGTTACCTGCATTTGTAGTTTTGAATACCTTAGCATAATAATCAACTAAAAAACCTGTTGTGCTGTTCAGGAAGTACATTGATACTCCTGCCATATTAGATGAATAAATATGTTCCCAGTTTGTACCGCCATTTGTGGTTTTGATTATTCCTGAACCCTTGTCAGCTACAAGCCAGGTATCAGCATTGAGACAAATAAGGGAATTCGGTTCACTCCACAAAGCACTGCCAGAAACCGTTGTCCAGGTAATTCCACCATTTGTTGTTCTATGACTTATGTTGTATTTAGAAACAATCATCCCATTGTTATAATCATAAAACTTTATCTTGAAAAAACTTGAACTATTGCTGTCAAGTTTATTCCAGTTAACTCCTGCGTTCGTTGTTTTAAGCACGTAAGATTTTCCCGGACCCTGCCAGGCCGAAATATATCCTGTATTATCATTTAAGAAAGTAAGATCATCAGCGGAATATTCGGGAAACTGTGTCACAATCCAATTCAGCCCGCCGTTCGTTGTTCTTAAAACCGCACCGGGAATTGTTGTACCATAACTTCCGCATGCATATCCTGTGTTTGCAGAAGTAAATTGCATTGACATAATATATAAATTTGGAATAGAATCTGTCACTTTTACCCAACCAGATTGTGAGTAAGAAATAGAACTTATTAGAATTGCTAAAACGAGGAAACTTAACTTTTTCATAATCTTTTAATTTTTAATTAATCAATGAATTTCTCGGATAATACTATTTTTATATTTAATTTCCAAACTTTTTTTAAGACCTATATTACCACTTTATATTTCATTTTCTCATTTCAATAAACTTCTAAATATATGTAAATATAAGATATTATACCGTCAACCGCGTTGTTCTTAATTACCATGCTTCGTTTATTCTCACTTGGCTTTTTCACTATTAATAGTTTCTTCAACTCTGTTAAGCATCCATTTCTTCATAATAAACCCATCTTCTTTATTTATCTTATCTCTTAAATATTCGTATTCGGTTAATCTTTTCTTAGTGTTTTCTTCCTTTTCTGCTTTTATTAACTTCCTGAAGTATTCCGTCATAAGCATATATTTCTTCTTATCCAGTGAGGTGAAGAATGTTTCGCTTTTTACATTTTTCAAATAATTATGAAGCATCCCTTCCGCTGTGTCATATTTTTTCATCTCAAAGTATATTTTCACTTCCAGATTTCTGACGTCGTATTTGTACATATACTGAGGATTATCTATAGCAAGTAAGTGCTTTAGTGCTCTGCCGTATTCTTTATTCAAAAAGTAATAAAATGCATTCCCAAGGTTAGCCAGATCTTTTCTGTGTGATGGATGAAGACAGTTTATTTGCTCATCAATAAATTTTCTTAAAAGTTCTTTTGAGCCTGGAGTAGTGCAGCCGATTAAAAAGTTTCTGAAGTAAATTGGAATCAAATATTTAGCATTGTCATCGGCGTATATCTTTTGTGATATATACTCATAAGTTAATCTTAAACTCTCTTCATGATACAATGTCTTTTTGTCATTGTACCTTTGTCTCATATTGCAATAGTTAAAAAGTACACTGAAATGTGTCTTGGAAAAATCCATATTGAACATATTTCTTTTTTCAAAGAAATAGTTCATATAATCTTTGTATGCCTCATCATTTTCAAGCTCACTAAACATTTTAAACATTTTGCTATAGAATGTTATAATTGCTTTCTGCCTTTTGTCAAAAGTATCAAACTCTTTTCTTTTCATTATATTAAAAAACGATGCAGTATCAACAGGAAAAACTTCCTTCTTATTGCTG
>CAIUQV010000533.1 GCA_903901375.1 uncultured Ignavibacteriota bacterium | reverse complement strand
GCAACTGATATACCCAGAGCTTCTTTCATCTCCCATTTAATGCCTGGAAAAGAATTGTAAAAATACTGCAAATTTCCATCTTCATCGGTTAATACACCAGTTACAAAACCTATATTATCCTTATCTGTAATAAATTTAAAAAGTTTATCAATCGCACCTTTTGTGACAATGATATCTGGATTCAGGAATAGCAAGACTTTACCTGTAGCTTTTTCAACTCCCCTATTGCAAGCATACCCAAATCCTTTGTTTGAGTTAAGATTATAATATTTTACATCTTTATAGAATTTCAATTTGTCTTCAAAAGTACCGTTCCCGCTAATGTTGTCAATAATAATAATTTCGATATTATTGATATCAGTATTCTTTCCTATGGAATTAATACAATTTAAGATGTATTCTTCAGTATTATAATTAACTATTATTACAGATAAATCAAACATCTTTCATTAGTACTTTTTCATGTTCAGAAAAATAAAACTCAGAATCAAAATATTTCGAATAAGTTTCCTTTTGATTAACTGATATACTATTTATTAATTCATCATCATTACACAACCTGTTGATAATATGAGATAAACGTAATACATCATCATTATTAATAATAAAACCGTTTACTGAATCCTCAATTACTTCAGCTGCTACACCTGTATTAGTGGCTATTATAGGTTTTTGAAAATACAAAGCTTCTGCAATAACAAGCGACATCCCCTCAAAGAGAGAAGTATTTACTATCAAATCGGAATTCGCCACATATTCCAAAGCTCTTTCCCTGCTTAACTCACCGACATAATTAATTTTTAAACTCCGAGATTCTAACTCGTCAGATAGATCTTTTAATATCCTGTAGTAAGAGGTATCCTCAACTCTACCTATAATGTTAAGTAAAATAATTTTATTATTTTCCACATTTTTTAGAGATTCAAGAAGCATCATTTGGTTTTTGACTGGAGTAATAACACCTAAGGTGGATATCACAAATTCATTACCGTTCTTCACTTTTTGAATACCCTTAATGCTACTGCAAAGTCTTTCATCTATTGATGACCTTATTAGAATAAGCTTATTGAGAGGAATGTACTTTGAAACAAGCTTTTTCATATATTCTGAGATTACGATTACTTCTCTAGCTGATTTATCAATATATTTGTATAATAATCTTCTAACCAAAACGGGATTAGTTATTTCCTTTATTGACAAGACATATGGTATACCCACTATATTTAGTGCAAATATTTCAGGTATACATACGGAAGAATTAACAAAAGCAATATTAACGTTCTTTTTAATATCATAAAAAAAGTGGAGCATCATGGGAATTTTCTTAAGGAAGAAATGGAAGAAAAGAATATATTTTTTCAGATTGAATCCAACAAATGGAAAAATATTGTCAGGAAGTATAAGATAACGATTCGATAAAGATTTGTATATTTCTGTCCTGTAACCATCAGGAAATACTGAATAAATAGTGTAACCTTTTTGGTTAAAGTTTTCAAGTAATTTCTGAAAATCATCTTCTCCACCGCCAGATTTATTGGATGAATGTGAAATCATTAATACTGATTTAATCGTCTTTATACTATTCATTATCTGATTAGATTATGATTACATTCAATTATCATTTTTCAAAGGAATGTCCTTATTATCTTTATTCGCATAACTAAGAAACAAGTTCTTCATCTTAATTATTTCATATTTCTTTACAACAAGCAGAAACCAAATTAATAAAACAGCTGGAGTCACAAAATAAGAAATGATAATGTAATATGCAGACAAATAAGAAACTATGCCCAGTGATATTATTGAGTAGCCAAATGACAACATTATATTCCTGTCTATCTTAAATTTTATTGAATATTTTGTATATATAAAATACATAACAAAATGCAGACTAAATGAGAGAGCATAAGCATATGAGACATATATTAATGATTTATTTAAGAACACAATAAAGCAATAAACAGAACCCAGAAGAATTGAATTAAAAATAAAATCAATAATTATAATCTGTTTCACTTTTCTTTTTGGGATAAGCCACAATCCGAATAAAGCCGCGCTGACCCTGAATAAGTCCCCAATGAACTGTGGGAAAAATAAACTCGATGCACTGATGAAATTCTTACTAAATAACAAAGAGACGCCGATTTCCTTGTATCCAAGAAAAAGCAACATCATAGGAACAATCATCAATATCAAAAATCTTAGATTATTATTTAATTCACTATCAATATTTCCATCATCTCTGCATTCTGATAACTTCGGAAGAGTATAATTTGTAAGAAAAATATAAATAATGCTAAAATAGCTTATAGATACTGAAAGCACAGACTGGTAAATACCGTTTTGTTCATATCCATACTGCGTAATAAGTATTTTTCTAATAAGAATTATCACTCCTTGATGTATAAGTGATGATAGAAGTGAAATCGAACCAATTTTAAAAATCAAAAGTTTATCAGTCCTTTTGAGAATATATTCATTCTTAGTGAAGTAATTTTTGATAATGTCCCGGGCATAAATAATAAAAAGCAAAAATGGTGCTATACCAAAAATCAGCAAATAAATACTAACACCAAGAAGATTCATATAATAAATCAAAGGAATAAGAAGTACTGTTGATACTACATTCGTTATAACACCAATCTTAACTATCATCTTAATTTCCTTAAAACTACGAAGAAAAGCCTCAAGAATAAGGTAAATTACAGCAAATGGTGCTGCGATTATCATTATTATAATAAAAAAGTAGTATTCCTTATCGTCAACCAGAAATTGTGAAAGATAGGCAGAGAATATTATAAGAATTACTGATATTACAAGCGAAAGCATAAATAATCTTGTTGTCAAATATCTGAAATAGGATGCAATTTTTAGATTTGACTGGCTGTTATTCTCAGAATGAAGCTTGGATATTTCCGACGTAGTGGAAACCGGGACACCTAGGTTTATTACAGATGTGAAAAGAAGGTAGAAATTATACAATTGGGAAATTATACCAAAACCGACAGGACCCAGAAAAATTGCATACAATTTAATTCTTAAAATAGATGCAATTAAGCCTGTAAAAACCGATAAACTTAATTTAGAACTTATTTTAATTAATTTTAAGATAATTTCCGGGGTTTATTTGTAAAAAATCTTTATGTTGAAACGATTTCATTAGGAAACCAAAGTAAACTAAAAAAAGCGGCAATAAAAAATATTCGGGATAAATCATAATATCTTCAAACATATTCTGAATAAGCAAGCTAACAATTACAGCAAAACAAAGATTAAATAAATCCCTATAGTGGCTGTTTGAAGGAATTCTCTTCATACTTTTTGCTGATTTCAGTAAAGTTACAATCATGTAGAAAACGATCAAAGAAGTTATTATCATTCCAAACTGTACACCCAATAAGAGAATAAAATTATGTGGATCGGCAACAATTTCCAAACTTCCGAGGAATAATTTTTCAGATAAAAAAGTATCATAAAAATTAACAACCCCGTATCCCCACATGAAATGAAAAGGGTCTGCAATTATCATATCATATGCTGTTGCAAAGAGAAGTAATCTTGATATAGAACTTAAACCACCTTTAGAAGCCGTAAAATCAACAATTATAGTAAAGATTAAGATGACTATAATTCCGACCATAATTAAAAAAGCTCTTTTCGATTTATAGTAAGAAAGTATTAGTATTGAAACACCAGTAGCTATATATGCCGCTCTAGAAAATGTAAATAGTAGAGAAAGAGTAAAAACAAAAATCATTACAGAAAATACAATGCGATTATACCTTCTGTAAATAAATTTATATACAAGTATTGGAATAGTTAGACTGTAAACAAAACCTGAAGCATTTGGGTGATTAAACAATCCCATTAAAAAACCCGGATAAGTAACATTCTGCTGTAAACCAGCAAAAAGTGCAAACCACCCGAAGAGTGTATTTATTACTCCAAAGATTATTAAGAAATTCAGGAATGCTTCGAACTTGTAAGTATTTTTAAAAAACACTCCAGGAAGATAAATAGCGAATATGAAGAATACTGGAAAATATGAGAACACTTTTGAAACACTTTTAATATCACTATTATTTTGTCTGTTGAAAAAGAAAACATTTAACAACATTACGAAAAAAATTGTAATAAGTAATAATTTGTCAATTGATAACTTACCTATTTTTAAATTGGATATACTGTTAAAATCCCAGACTACAACTAGAAAAACGATGAAAAATGTAATGTATATAAAATATATCGCAGAAAGTATCAGACCAGAGAACGGCAATGCTGTTAAAGCATAAATACTAATAAAAAACGATACATAAGAAATATTTTCCTGTATAGAGGAGTTTTTAAACAATGAATATAATAAAATTATTTTAAAACGATTAATTTCTTATAAATTTTCCATTTTTCATAAATTATAGCAATACTTATTGCGAACAAAAACGATAATAAGAATACAACAATAGTAATTGTAAGACGAGCAGGTCTGATTTTCTTATCCG
>CAIUQV010000532.1 GCA_903901375.1 uncultured Ignavibacteriota bacterium | reverse complement strand
CTTTCTGCACAGGACAAGAACGAATACATATTCCTGCTTGACAATTCGGGAAGTATGTCCGGCTATTACAGGGAAGCAAACAGTGCGTTTAAAGTTTTCTGCAAGGCAGTGATAAAAAATTCGGTAAAGCCTGATGATTATGCAAACGTGTATTTGTTTACGATGACAGATAGTAAGCGCGGATTAACTTCACCAAAGAATATATTCAGCGGAAGCGGTAAAGAGCTGATTCCGGACCAGCTGAATGATAAGATGACGATGATGCGTGCCAATGACGGAGGTTTTGGCACTACGGATTTGATAGAAGCACTGAATAAGTCAATTGATAACATTAAAGGCGAGACTGCTATAATCTGGCTTATTACAGATAACATCAACGATAACAGCGGCAGCGGCGATTCTTCCTACAGCAATACTCTCAAATACTACAACAGACTCCGAAGCGATGATAATATAAAGAAGGTACTGCTGTATCCTATTCCCGAGAAGATTGTTGAAGCGGGATTTCAGTCGAACGGTTATGTGGTTTATGGAATAGTGTATTCAAAGAAACAAATGGTACAAAAAGAACTGGATGAATATGATAAAATACTGAGAGGTATTGGCATTAAGCAAAGACCTATCACTCTGAAGCCAATGGATATAGGTACGATAGTACTGAATCCAAAAGTAACACAGAGCAAGATTGTGCCGGGAAAACTATTCTACGACGGCAAAGTATTACGGGGTTATGATTTTCAGGAAAGCGAAAAGATAAAAGAAACTTTCAGCGACCTGACGCTGAAATCGAACCTGTTTCCTTATATAATAAAGAGTGCCAAGCTCGACGTGAAGCTTGATAACTTTAAGTCGTCGGATTATTCTGTGAAGACGCTGGGGACGCAGACGATTACGCCTTCGACGGTAAGCAATGTTTCGCCTGAGGGTGAGGTGAAAGGTTTTTCTGTGCTGTTTGATATGCCGGAAATCTCTCCGAAGTTTTCGTTTAACACAATCTTTAAAGAAGATTTTACTGTTGGGGGAAACCTGGTGCTTGAAGTGACGAATGTAGATATACTTCTGGATGATAATTACATGAATAGTTTCAAGGAGCTTTTCGCACTGCAGACGATACCGGAAATATTCAAGCCTGTATTGAAGGATAAGAAGATACTGACATACATACCGCTGGAAATACGCATTAAGTATGGGGCGTGGAGGTTGTTTGCATTAATCGGGATGATTGTACTTCTTCTTGTGATACTGTTTATACCAGCTTATTTGCTTCTGAAGAAAAAGTGTTTTGCGATTTCCGTTAACGGAAGGGATGAACAGTCTGTCTGTATAAATTCGCTTAATTCCTACGATGTGTATTCTGATGATTCACAGAATCTTGGTTCGGTGAAGAAAAGTATTTCGGGGGCGCTGAGTTTCACCTGTTCGAAGTTTACGGTAACACCGAACAGGAGGCACAATCTTGTTGAAGGAATTCCGGTGCAGATAGAAATGGAAGAAGAAAATTACAGAAAGACTTCGTACACTGTGATGCTTAAGAAGACGGTGAACGCCGGCGAAACAGAAGAATCGGATTTATCTAAATATCATTAAAGTTTATTGACGAAGCAGACATTCATATTGATACTATTCTTTGTGCTGTATGCTTCGAAGGGACTTTACTCACAGCAGGACCCGAACTTCAAAGAGCAGAAACTGAAGATAACATACATTGATACACTTCTTACGACGGGTGAGAGGTATGTGATGTTTGGTTCAGACGAGATAAAGATTGACAATAAGATACTCACGCGTTATTCCGATTATGTATTCGATTACAAAAACGGAACCATCAGCATTTCAAAAGACCTGTTCAGCAAATATTCATTCGACACACTGAGGATTTATGACGTTTACGTTAAATACGATTTATTTCCTTATACTTTCAAGAATGAGTATTCGATGTTTGATTTAAAGATTGAAAGAGATACGCTTACGGGTGATACAATTCAGATAGCAAGGCAGACGGCAGACTTTGTGGACAATCTGTTTGAAGGAACAGACCTTCAGAAGACGGGAAGTTTGTTTCGCGGGTTTACGCTCGGTACGAACCGCGACCTTTCTTTAAACTCAGGTTTCAGACTACAGTTGAATGGGAAACTTACCAAGGACATAGAAATTACGGCATCTCTTAATGATGAGAACACACCGATTCAGCCGGAAGGCAACACGAAAAATCTTCAGGAGCTCGATAAAGTTTTTATAGAAATAAGGAGCAGTAATTTATCAGCGACGATTGGTGATATAGATGTTGACCTTCGTTCTTCGGAGTTTCTGAATTTTAAAAGGAAGATACAGGGAGCGAAGGGCTTTGGAGAATTCGGGTTTGGGAACTTCCTTTTTACGGGTGCGGTATCGCGCGGAAAGTTTAACACAAATCAGTTTAACGGAACGGACGGAGTTCAGGGACCGTACAGATTGTCGGGGGCAAACAATGAGATTAACATTCTTGTGCTGTCGGGGACGGAAAAGGTTTACATAGACGGAATACAGATGACAAGGGGAGAGCAAGCGGATTACGTGGTAGATTACGGGCTTGGGCAGATTACGTTTACGAGCAAAAGGATTATCAACAATGCGTCGCGTATTGTGGTTGACTTTGAATATTCGGATAAGAAATACAGCCGTTCGCTGATTGTTGCGAACAGCAATTACAAGTTGTTTGACAAGAAGCTGAACATCGGGGTTTCGTACATTAACGAGACGGACAATGAAGATAAGACGATAGATTTTACGCTTAGTGATTCGGACAGGGTGATACTGAAGAATGCGGGAGCGGATAAACTAAAGGCATCGCGAAGCGGTGTGGTGTTTGTGGGGAAAGATTCTCTGAACCGTTCGCTTGGTGCGTACATAAAGGCAGATACGCTGATAGGCGGGACGGGCTATACGTTTTACAGGTTTAAGCCGGGCGATACAGCGGCGGTTTATCAGGTGACGTTTTCATACGTGGGTTCGGGAAACGGAGATTATAACAGCGTGAGCACATACCAGTATGATTTTGCGGGAATAGGCAGGGGAGCGTATGCGCCTGTTGTGTTTCTGCCGATACCGACTTCTTACCAGATAGCGGGAGTGACGTTTGATTATTCGTTTAACCGAACGAGGGATTTATACCTGAAGGT
>CAIUQV010000531.1 GCA_903901375.1 uncultured Ignavibacteriota bacterium | reverse complement strand
TCAAGCGAATAGCACATATAACCGGGAATAAAAAGTATAGTTTTAAACTTTCCTTCACGTTTAGGTTTTGAAGTAATAATTCTAAGGTAACCTTCTTTGAATTTCACTTCATCATAAACTAAGTCGTATTTATCAGACTTTTCATAAGGCAGAGGTAAAGCTTTAAATTTTAATATTAATTTCTTTCCGTCCCGTAATACATCAAACCTTAATTCGTCGTTCTCCCTCACATTTTTTACAAGCTCCCTGTATTGCTTCACTGATTTAAGCACAGTTCCGTTTAACGATTCAACCAAATCGTTAATTTTTAGACCCGCTGACTCTGCTGACGTTCCCTGCGAAACGGATATGACTACAAGCCCTGCGTCCGATGTCAAATTCAACGATGTTTTTATCGAATCGTTTAATTCCACAAACTTCAGACCTAATGATGCCTTACGCGGTATTGACTGTGTATAAGACAATGAAGATAATAATAGTAATAAAATCAGGAGTGTTATTTTTTTCATAGCTTTGGTTTATTATTTTCTTGTATTACGAAGTTAAGCATTATTGGTTACATAATTAAGAGAAATCGGTTTAATTGGTTCGACTATAAAAAAAGCCCTGAGCAGAAGCGCTCAGGGCTGTCAGAAAAGAGAATGGAATGAAATTATTTAATTAACATCATTTTTTTAACATCCATAAAATCATTTACAGAAATCTTGTAGAAATATATTCCGCTCGATAATGCAGATGCATTAAAGTTAACAGAATAAGAACCATTATTCATAACTTTATCAACGAGAACCGCTACTTCTTTTCCGAGCATATCGTACACTACTAACGAAACAAACCCGGTCTTTGGAATGGAAAAATTTATCTTTGTTACAGGATTAAACGGATTCGGATAGTTCTGCGATAAATTATAGTCGTTCACAAAATTGTTTACAGGATCAGAATTTGTTATAACATCAACAGTGTTATACCTGAAACTTCTGTAACTCCACTGACCGCTCGGAAGAGCAAGAGTATATTTTACAGATTTATCCGGGGCAACTTCTGTTAAAGTTGTATTATTAGCACCCCAGCCTATCAATGTGTTTCCGTTTGGAAGTCTCTGAACATTACCCATTGCAAATGCATACAAATTCGGAGTATTTCTGTATTCCCATTCGAGGTTGCATTTCATTTCAGTTTCATTCAGTTTATACTCGACTGCTCTTGAATACTGCGGAGTGTGAAAATTTCCGTTATCAAAAAGTAGTATATTACCGTTTGAAAGCCTGCGTGCAGAATGCTGATGAGAGAATTTCGCAGTGTCGTTAGTAAAATTGAATTGATTATTTTTACCACCGAGCCTCCACATAATTTCACCTGTCTCCGTATCTATTTTTGTAATTTCATCGAGATGTCTTGAAGAAATTAGAATGTTGCCGTCTGTATCAACTTCAATGGAATTACCATGTACATAATCTATTGCATAAGCGGTGAAGTCTTCATGTGTAGCATCCAGTATAGACATATGGTCCCAGCTTCTCCATTGAAAAACGAGGTCTTTCTGTGCATTAATTTTCTGAATGATAAGTCCGGTAACCTGAACTATTTGTTTCCCGCCGGGATATATAAGACTCATATCAATAATCTGAGTGTCATAACTCATCAGCCAGGCACTGTTATCCGGTTCCAGTACACACTCGTGAAAATCTGTAATGTATCCGCCTTTGCAGTAAAAAGAATCTACTTCTGCGTATGTTGAATCCAGTGCTTTATAATGATAATGGTTTTCATCCCAGTAAACATACTTGTTATTCTGTCTTTTAAAATCGAATCCTCTGAACCTTAATTTACGCGAAAACTTTGGTGTACCGTCATTGTTTAAAATCATTAAATAGGAAGCAAGTGCAGGCGAATTATCAAAATTTATCAGGAATAAATTTCCGGTTGCTGTTTGCCCGTATTGATTTATAACAAACTGAGGAAGTGTATCGAACAGCATACTGTATTGATTCTGATTCACAACAGGTTTCAGACTCTGAGTTTCGAAGCTAAGTCTTTCTGATACAAGATTTGTAACATTACCGACAGGTTGAGTTCTTATATTAAACACAAGCCTGTCTTCATCATTGAAACCAGTGACAGTTACTTTTTCTCCATACTTAAATGGTTTTTCAGGTGTGAAGGAAATCTTTAAAGGATCTCTGTTTAATATTTTAGTCGTACCATAATGAATTCCACTGTATGAACCCAAAACTTTAAATCTTATCTCGCGCGGGTCAATATGGCTGTCGTATCCGATTATAATAATCGTACTTTCCATATTATAATAAGAATTATTTACAGGTGAAGTATATCGAATATGTTCCGGATGCTGAGAATATAAGTATTGTGAACTTAATATAATCAACAGTATAAACGTTAACCGGGTAATATTTTTACTCATTTTAAATACCTTTATTATATTTGTAATATTTGGAATAAAATAGCTTTTACGAATTGGAATATAAACTCCTGTTTACGTATCTGTTAACGATTTTAAACTATTTTGTAATTAAATCTTTGAGCCATTTTAGAAAAAGCTAAGGTAAAATTAATCCAAGGTATAAAGAAGATTAAAAATTAACCATTATAATATTATAACAGTTATAAATTTCAGGGCTGCAATACAGAAAAAAGTAATCCTTCGGTTAAACGATTTATTTTAAGGAATGTAAAAACATTAAAAAAGCCCGGTACTTTTCAGCACCGGGCTTGATATAATTAATATAAGTTTCTCTTATTTAATTAATGACATCTTCTTTACTTCACTGAAATCGTTAACTGAAATCTTGTAGAAATAAGTTCCACTCGATAAGTTTGATGCGTTGAAGTCTACTGAATATGTTCCGACGTTCTTCACTTCATTGACTAATGTTGCTACTTCTTTACCTGTTACGTCATAGACCTTGATTGTTACAAGTCCTGATTTCGGTAATGCAAAGTTAATCTTTGTTGTTGGGTTGAACGGGTTTGGAT
>CAIUQV010000530.1 GCA_903901375.1 uncultured Ignavibacteriota bacterium | reverse complement strand
GGGATAAGAATGATACATTGATGTGGAATCTTGATTATCTTTTAAAATCTGATAAAGTGAAAGAAGAGGATACTACCACCTCTGAGTTTAAATGGAAAATTTATGCCGATAATTTTGAAATCAGAAACGGTGCTTTCCGTTCTCTTGATTTCAAACGCGACGGTATGCAGCTCAGGGATGCTGCGATGAATAAGATTGTAAGTATTACCAGGGACAGTCTTGATGTGACAGACCTTAACATTCAGCTTTCCGGAAGTTATCTGCCCGACGAGAAAAATGTAAGTATAAAGAATATTTCATTTAAAACTAATTCGGAGTTAAATATTCACAGCCTGTCTCTCGATGCATCGATAAACAAAAATGACCTTGCAGAAGTCAGAAACCTGAAACTTATTACCGATAAATCAAACGTCAGTATAAAAGTTGCTTCGATGGAGAACCTTAATCCTCTGAAAGAAAAGATTGATTATTTTGATTTTCAGAAGAAGAATTTTGTTGTTGACCTTCTCGTGGATAAATTCGATGCAGATGACCTTACGTTCTTTTTGCCCGATATTAAATTCCTTGACGGAAAAGTTTACCTGAACCTGAAAGCAAAAGGTAATTATGCTGATTTCAATGTCGGTGAATTAAATTTCACTTTGCCTAATGGCTCTGCACTTGACATAAAAGGAAGAGTGAAAAATCTTCACGATCCCGGAAAACTTTATTTTGATGTAGAGTGCAGAAATGCAGTTATTAATCCGAAGGATGAGAAAGAGAATATACCGGGACTGAAAATTCCTGATTACAGTCATCTGGGAGTTATAACAGCTAACTTTAAATTCAAAGGAGAACCGCTGAAGTTTAACGCTGAGGCAGAAGTCAAAACGAGTGCGGGCGATGCTCAGGTAAAGGGATACCTTGATATCACTCAGAAAGAACTTGTGTACGACGCAAAGGCAACTACTACAAACCTTGATATTGGTAAGATTATAAAAGATGAAAAGTTAAGGAGTAACATAACAGGTGATTTTATGGTCGAGGGAAGAGGCGTTGACTATAAGACGATGACGAATAAGATAAACTACAGTATAAAGAATACTACTTTTTATGACCAGAGAATAGAATCATCTTCGGGTACGATTAATTCAAACTCCGGAAACATTGACTTAAATATCGATTATAAATCAGCCACGGGTTATGCAAAGGTCGATGGCAATGTTGTCGTAAGGGATTTAAACAATCTTGTCTACAATCTGAAAGGCAATGTAAGCAATCTTGATTTATCATCGCTTACTAAAAAACCTGAAGACAAAAGCAATCTTAATTTTACGTTTGACGTTAACGGTTCCGGAACAGACCCTGATAACATTTCCGGTAAGTTCGATATACAGCTTCAGCAGTCAATGCTTGCAGATTATATGATACCTGCAACACCTTTAAAGGTTAATTTCTTCAGGAACGATACTGCAAGGTTTGTAACACTTTTTTCTGACCTGGCGGACATTAATATCTCAGGCAAGTTTAAGATTCTTGAAATACCATCCATCGTTACAGGCAATATTGATAAATTATCAGAGCAGATCGGAAAAAACCTGAAGATGGATACTCTTGGTTTTTACCATGAACCTGTAATAACTGATTTCAGAATCAGGTCCTATGCCGATGCCGATTATGATACTGATATAAGATATACTATAAACATTAAAAGCCTTCTTCCCTTACAGCTTATAATGAAAGACAGCACAATAGTCTTTAAGTGCGACATAAGGGGACGTTTACTCCATAACAATAATTCGCTTGTCTTTTCTACTTCCGGAAGGTTTGATGATTTTAAGTACAGAGATTCAACCCTGCTTTTTAAACGCAGTATAGTAAGGGTTTTTCTTAAAGATGATTTTAACAGCAAACTACCTTTGTCTTATGTATCGGATGTCAACGTCAGGTTTAAAGATGTTTACACTGGCGGAGTGAAACTCGATACTCTCGGATTTGATTTCAGAACTTCCACTGCCCGGCCTGAAGTTACTTTGTTCACAAAGATGGATTCCACAAAAGGGCTGTATGCTCAGGGTTCTATGAACCTTTCGCTGAACAGTTATTCGTTACAGCTGGACACTATGAACATTCTTTACGATTCATATCAGTTTGCGAATGCAAACCCCATAGTGTTTAACTATATGACAGATGATACCGGATATTCGAAACATCATCTTGATATTGATGGTTTCAGACTGAACGACGGAAATCAGAGAATCAGCCTTAACGGGGTATACTCTTTTGACGGTAACAGTGACCTGACTCTTTCGGCGGATAAGATAAATATTTCCAAATTCCAGAGATTCCTTTCACCCGATATTGAAAAAGACAATATTGTCAGCGGTAACGTCAGAAGAATTAAGCTGAATTATAAAGGAACTTTTGATAATCCCGAACTGAACCTTGAAGCAAACACAGACTTTTTAGCAGCTCAGAAGATGAAACTCGGTAGGGTTGACGCTATTGTTGATTATAAGAATAATATCCTTGTTCCGCAGATAGCTTTCTATAACCCAAATAATGCCGGACTGCTTACCATTGACGGTTCAATGCCTTATGACAATCCACTGGTTGCAGGTGAAAATACTGAGACCAGAAAGACTATTCTCGAAAGTCCTGTAAACCTTAAGATTAATGCAAAAGATTTTCAGATTAAGATTCTTGAACAGTTTGTTCCTGTAATTTCTGATTTAAGAGGGAAGATGAACGGGAATATTGATATTTCAGGCATAGTGAAAGAGCCTGTTCTTACTGGTGGTCTGGAAGTAAACAAAGGTACTTTTACACTCGATATGACTGGTGTTAATTATGATTTTGATGCTAATTTATCCACTGAGAAACAGAAACTGAACTTCCAGAAGTTTATTATCACTCATAAATCTGACCCTAAAAAAGTTATGAATATGGGTGGATACATTGACTTAACTAACCTGACTCTGAACGATATGGAATTGCGTTTAAACGGTCAGGCAAAACTGCTCGATGAAAACGTCACTCAGAACATAATGAGTATATACGGTAATCTGTACGGACAGACAGGAATGAATGACATTATCTTAAAAGGTAATCCTGAAAGCTTAACAATGTCCGGAGACCTGAACCTTACGGATGGAAGGATACTTATTATTCCTCAGCTTAAAGTTGCTTATAATATTTATGAGGACAATTTCACGTACCGTGTGAGGCTTGATTCAAATCTTACGAGGAAAGACACAAGTTTCGTCACACGCTACACAGACAGTTTATCGAATTTTGAAAAGTCTGCACTCGACCCGTTTGATTCGTATTTTTACAAAATGTCTGATACAACTGCAAAGAAACCCGCGAAGAGTAACTTTAAGTATTACATCCGGGTAAAAACTCTGAAAGATATATTCGCAAAGTTAATCATTGAGGAAAAATCCGGACAGGAATTCTCGGGAAATATATCTGCAAACATTACTTTCGATAATCTGGAAACACCTTCTTTCGCAACTCGGGGAAGGGTGGATATTGGTGAGAACTCCTATTACAAGTTTTATAAAAGTTTTAAATCAACCGGCTATGCTCTCTTCACGGGCGATGTAACTAATCCTGAACTTTACATTAAAGGTAATTATACAACGAGTTCAACAGACCCGAATAATAACAATGTCTCAAGGAAAGTAGAGATTAATATAGATATTACAGGAAATGTTTTTAAGATGAATCCTATAAAATGGGAATTGCTGTCAGACGGAAACCCTATTGGCGGTTCAAATCCTGCGGATGATGCTATCAGTTTTCTTTTATTCGGCAGGTTCAAGGATGAACTTAATGCAGACCAGAGATTATCTATATTCTCAAGCGTAGGTGCAAACGTCGGTACAAGTTATGCGTCTGCCTATTTGTCTAACTTTGTTAATACATATCTTCCGTTTATTCTTAAGACAGACATTTCTTACAAGGATTCACAGAGTGGCACTTTCGCGGAGAATACTGATATAAGGGTTACAGCTGAAATTGGCGGTGCTACGGTTATATTCGGAGGACAGATTCTCAGAGATTTATCAAACACTAATTTCCTGATTGAATATCCTTTGAATAAAATATTCGGAATTAATAATATTTCACAGAATCTCATAATTCAGATTGAAAGGTACATAGACCCGTTTTCGCAGAACAGCATATTGTCATCGGATAACAGAACAGGCGGAGCACTTCTTTACAGAATAAAGTTTTAAACAGTTTATAAAAACGTTGTATTCAGTATATCTTTTTATCATGCAATATCGGATTTATCAGTCTTAAATCAAAAATCGATATTAATTTAAAATAAAATACTATCAAACCACATAAAGATATAGTAGTGTTCCTTAAGAAAAACAGGGGAACAAATTACAAGTTTAATCATCTTGTAGCAAACCTTCACGTTAGAAGTTCTGAGCGTCCTGAATTGCGGGAAGCTTTGAATGAACTCGTACTGACGGGTGAAATCAAGAAGGATGGGAAGTATTTCTCCATCCCTATAGAAGATAACACATTCCTCACGGGCGATGTGATAATCTCCGATGACGGCAGAATTGCTGTTCACTACCACGACAAAGACGGAAAATCTGTCAGGCTTGATGTTAAACTTAAAAGGGGACAGAAGATTTCTGCAGGAGACAAGGTTGAGTTCCGTAAGTCCTTCAAGGGCAAAACCGGAAGTGAATATGCACGTGTCTTAAAAGTGATTAATCTCGATTCGTATTATGTTACCGGTTTCTTTGACCCGAAGAAAAGTTTTGCAAAGGTGAATGTTGATTCCAGAAAAATCAGGCAGGATGTTTATGTTAACGTAAAAGATTTCAACGGGGCAGTTTATGGAGACAAAGTGGTTTGTGAAATTATAAACGTTGAAGATATTGAAGACGGCATAAACGACCTTCAGGCAAAAGTTGTTGAAGTTCTCGGTAAAGCAGGTGATACTCTGGTTGAAGTCGCATCTGTAATGAAGAAATACAGGCTCGACGAAAAGTTTGACTCCGATGTTGTAGATGAAACCACAGTAATATTCAGGGAATACAGGGAAAAATCACCCGGAGATATACTTGTTAACGGAAGAATGGATTTGCGTGATTTGACTCTCTTTACGATAGATCCCGAAGATGCAAAAGATTTTGACGATGCTGTATCTATTGAAAAGCTTAGCAGCGGATACAAAGTCGGTGTT
>CAIUQV010000529.1 GCA_903901375.1 uncultured Ignavibacteriota bacterium | reverse complement strand
CTCATATGGGCTGGAATACTGTGGAAGTCATTAATCAAAATAAGCTTATAGATAAATCTTCAGACGAAATAAGATATTACTTTGTGCATTCGTATTATGTAAAAGTAGCAGATGAAAGACACTCAATCTCAAAAACTAATTACGGTGTATCTTTTGATTCTGCATTTCAAAAGGAAAATATTTATGGTGTCCAGTTCCATCCGGAAAAAAGTCATAAGTTCGGGATGAATTTGTTAAAAAACTTTTCCGCTTTGTAGAGAATGCTTAAAACCAGAATTATACCTTGTTTACTCCTTAAAGATAGTGGATTAGTTAAGACTGTGAATTTTAACAAATATAATTACATCGGCGATCCGATTAATACCTGCAGGATATTCAATGAGCTTGAAGTTGATGAACTAACTTTTCTTGATATAAGCGCAACGGTGGAAAATAAAGAGCCGAACTATAAAGTGCTGCAGGAAATATCTGCCGAATGCTTTATGCCTGTATCATACGGAGGAGGCATTAAAAGTTTAAAGCAGGTTGAAAAAATATTGAGTATTGGCTTTGAAAAAGTAATTCTGAATACATTGGCTTTTGAAAACCGGGATATAATAACTGAAATAGCAAATAACTTTGGCAGTCAGAGTTTAATCATATCGATAGACTACAGAAAAAACCTGTTTGGTAAATACCAGGTCTACGGTAAGTCGGGAAACACTAACTATAAGATGCATCCTGCAGAATGGGCTGGAGTGGTTGCTGATTCAGGTGCAGGTGAAATACTATTAACTTCAATCGACAGAGAGGGAACCTGGAAAGGTTATGATGTTGATCTGACAAAACAAGTAACGCAGAAAGTGAAAATACCTGTAATCGCAAACGGAGGTGCGGGATGTATTGATGATATAGCTGATGTTGTAAATTCAGGCGGTGCTTCAGCAGTTGCGTTAGGCAGTATGGTCGTTTATCAGGCAAAGGATATGGGAGTATTAATAAACTTTCCGGATAGAGAATCTTTATCAGAGAAATTATGAAGAAGAGGAAAATAATACATCTTTTAAGTGTAGAACCGCCCGATCATTTTTTCAATTATGAGCCGGAGTATTTCAATAGTAACTTCTCTTCAATAGAATATACTAATATTGGGGATTATCCTCACTGGGTTGGCTTTTTCCGGGCAGACCATCATGCTGTTGCAGCAAAAGAGCTGATTAAAATTCACCCGGAATACGATGTCGAATGCTGGAGACCTTATGGAAATAAAATTACTAAAGTATATAAGAAATCAGTCGATGGAATTATTCACAAAGTATTTCCTTCCAGAATATTGCATATTCCTCAGATAGGTCATTTTACTTGGTCACCTGAAGTTCTAAAGGAACTGGAAAAAGAATCTGCTGAAAATGAAATTCTGTTAAATATAAGCGTTGGGCATTTGTGGTTTCATATGTGGCTTCTTTTCAAACTTAAGAAAAGAAACTTCCCTATACTTTGCGTACACAGAAGCGGTGGATTTAAAAAATTCTATTATCAGAGATTATCTTTGCTAAAAAAACTAATAAAGCCGTATTATTTGCTTGAGAACATTGTAGAAGTAAGTTCTATAAAAAATGCTGATTTTTATTATTCAGGTTCAATGGTAGAAAAAGAATATATGAGGAATGAACTGAATTTAAATAATGTGGATTTCTTTATGGACGGATGCGACTTTGAGTATTTTAAGCCCGGTGGCGATAAGATGTTATTACGTGAAAAGTTGGGCTTGCCAAAAGATAAAACAATTTTAATGGCTATTGGTAATTTTCGAAGCAGTGATTATGGTTATGACAAACTTGCTGAATGCTACAAAAAGGTGAAAGAACTTGATAGCAGTATTCAGCTTGTTATGATTGGTGGTTACAAAAGTGAAGATGTATATCAGATTGGTTTGGATGCAGGTTGTATCATGGTTGAAAGAGTTTCAAAGGATGTGCTGCTTGATTATTACAGGGCATCTGATTTTTTTACGCAGGCACTTTTTAATCCGTTAGTTATTGAAAATGGAGGATTCGGGTCTGCAATGATTGAGGCATTGGCCTGCGGTCTTCCCGTTATAAGCAACAACATTATACATTATCCGGGATCCACAGAGGAAAGAGCAGGAATTGGTATGGACATGCAGACAGAAAGAGATTTGGTAAAGAATATCATTTCAATGAAAAACAATTTAGAAAGTTATAAAAATTGCAGATTACTTGCTCAGAAGTATTTTGATATTGTAAATACAAGAAATGTGCTTGCAAATATGTATAAAGAATTACTAAAAAAATATTATGCGGATTAGAATATGTGCGGGATAGTAGGATATTTTGATATAAATGCGGATATTAATATTGATGACATCATTTCGTCTGCTGATATGATAAAATACAGGGGTCCGGATGATGAGGGGTATTTGTTTATAAGCAGTGACGGAAAGTTACATAATGCTAAAACAAAAAATGAAGCAAAAGCAGTAAAAGGTGCTAATATAAAAGGCGGATTCGGTTTTAGAAGATTATCCATACTGGATTTATCTGAATCCGGACACCAGCCAATGAGTGATAATACAGAAAATTACTGGATAATTTATAACGGTGAAATTTATAATTATCTTGAGTTAAGGTCTGAACTTATGTCTTTAGGGTATCGTTTCAAATCTATGACTGATACTGAGGTTATAATATATGCATACATCGAATGGGGAAAAAAATGTCTTCAAAAATTCAACGGAATGTGGTCTTTTGTTATTTTTGATAAATCAAAGAACAGGTTATTCTGCAGTGTTGACAGGTTTGGTATTAAGCCCCTTTATTATAATCTTACGAAAAACACATTTGCATTTGCATCAGAAATAAAACAGATTATAAAAGTTGCTAATCTGAAACCAAAAGTGAATGATAAAGTTTTGTTTGATTATCTTTCTGCAGGTTCATATGGAAATGAAACAAAAGAAACATTTTTTAAAGATATTATAAAATTACTTCCCGGAACACTTTTAGAAATAAATCTTACTGATTCGGGTATTCATTATTCTGAAGTTGAATGGTGGAAACTTGAAGTTAAAAACGAGATTTATAATGAAAGTGATATGAAAAGTATTGCAGGTAATGTTCGGGAATTATTTTATGATAGTGTTCGTATAAGGTTAAGAAGCGATGTTGAAATTGGAACTTGTTTATCCGGAGGGCTTGATTCATCCGGTATAGTTTGCGTTATGAATGACATTGCACAAAGTAAACAAGGTAATAAGTTATTTACTATAGTTTCAGGTGAAAATGTTAACCCGGATTACAGATATTCCAAAGAAATTGCAAAGTATGTGAACGGGAATCACATTATTCGCAGAATAGATAAAGATGAAAGTTATGAAGATCTGAAGAAATTTATATGGCACAATGACGAACCATTAATTAAAGCAAGTATGTTCGGTGGGTATAAGGTTTATCAGCTTGCGAAGGAAAATAACGTAAAAGTAGTTTTTGATGGTCAGGGATTAGACGAATATGCTGGCGGATATTATCAATTGCCATATATAGAATTTATGAATTATCTCAAGAAGAATAAGTCAAGAAATCAGTACAAAAGTTATATAGATTATTTAATATCAAATGAGAATTATACTGAGCAGTCATTAACTAAAGCTCTTAATATGTATAATTTTAAAAAAGCTTTGCATAAATTTACCAGTAAAAGACTTAGACTAAATCTGCTGAAATCCGTTAAGGGCTGGTTTAACAGGGATTTTCTTGTAGAAAATATCAGGCAATCTCAATTGTATAATGTACCAGAGGTTGAAGATTCGAGAATCTCAAAAGATGATGTTAAACTTAAAAATTACAAATTATTTAAACACATTAATCTTCCCGGTATTCTCAGGCAAGTTGACAGAAATTCAATGGCATTTTCTGTGGAAGCAAGAGTACCTTTCCTTGACCATAGATTAGTTGAATATATATTCTCATTGAAATCCGAATACATCCTTCATAATGGTTATACAAAATATATATTCAGAGAAGCTATGAATGGAGTTGTCCCGGAAGAAATTCGTAATCGCAGGGACAAAGTTGGATTTTATATTGATGAATATAGCCTTGTGAACTCGATGAAAGAAAATTTCAGAGAATTACTTGAAGAAATTACTGATGGGGATAAGTACTTTAACAGAGGTTTTATAAGCAGAAAACTGGATGAAAATTCTCTTAACTTGCAAAATTATGATAATATTCTATGGCGCATATTAAATGCATTAACTTGGGAAAAAGAATTTAGTATTAATCATAACTGATAAAATGGATACTTTATATAATGAAATATTAGCGTTATTCCAAATTCTTCGCAAGGAGAAAAAGAGAAAATTTAATAGGGTGTTACCGTTCGGCGATAATTTTGTTGATCGTAAAGAAAAAGCTGAATTTCTGGGGTTCGGAAAAGGAACAACTGTTTATGATAATGTTGTAATTCTTGGTGATGTAAAAGTTGGAGAAAATACATGGATAGGTCCAAATGTTATACTTGATGGTAGCGGAGGATTAGAAATTGGTTCAAATTGCTCTATTTCTGCCGGAGTGCAAATATATTCGCACGATAGTGTTGAATGGGCTTTAAGTGGTGGAAAAGAGAATTATAGTTATTTGAGAACAATTATAAATGACAATTGCTACATAGGTCCAAATGTAATTATTGAAAAAGGAGTAACTATAGGAAAAGGTTGTGTTGTTGGGGCAAATAGTTTTGTGAATAAAAGTATTCCGGAGTGTTCTAAAGCTTATGGAACACCTGTGAAGATAAAGCAGATAGAAAAATTAAAATAATATAAACATGAAAATTAGTGTTTTTGGTCTTGGATATGTTGGCTGCGTAAGTATTGGATGTCTTGCAAAGATGGGACATAAAGTTATTGGTGTTGATGTAAATGAAAATAAGGTGGGTTTAATAAATACCGGTAAACCAACAATTGTAGAAAATGGTATTGGCAATCTAATAAAAACGGGAAAAGATGCCGGAAAAATAAAGGCTACAACTGATTTTAAAAGAGCAGTAAAAGAAAGTGATATTTCTTTCATTTGTGTTGGAACTCCGAATTCGCCATCCGGGCACTTGAATATGGATTATATCAGAAATGTTGCAAAGGAAATTGCTGAGGGGTTGAAGTATAAAGATAAGTTTCAAACTATTGTTATCAGGAGTACCGTGATACCCGGTACGAATAAAGAATTATCGAAAATAATAGAAAAAATCAGTAAGAAGAAGAACTTGGTGGATTTTTGTGTAATATCAAATCCTGAATTTCTTAGGGAAGGAAATGCTGTTGATGATTATTTTAATCCGAGTGTGACTGTAATTGCATCAGAATCAGAAAAGGGTATAAGAGAGATTAAGAGAGTTTATAAAGAAATTAAAGCACCTGTTGCCATAGTCAGCATAGGATTGGCAGAAATGCTTAAATTTATTAACAATACTTTTCACGCATTGAAAATATCATTTGCTAATGAAATCGGAAATGTTTGCAAGAAGCTTGGGATTGATTCAGTTGAATTAATGAGCCTATTTGCTCAGGATGATAAATTAAATATATCCAAAGCTTATCTCAGACCAGGTTTTGCCTATGGAGGTTCATGCTTACCTAAAGATCTTAAAGCTCTAAATACTATAGCACATGATAATTATCTGGAACTACCAATAATTGGAAACATTGAGAAGTCGAATTATTTACAGAAAAAGTATCTGTTTGAGGAACTAATAAATTCCGGAAAGAAAAAAATAGGAGTATTTGGCATTAGTTTTAAAGAAGGGACAGATGATTTAAGAGAAAGTCCAATTTTAGATGTTGTTGAAAGATTAATTGGGAAAGGATTTAAAGTAAATATTTTTGATGAGAATGTAAATATATCGAACATCATAGGTGCAAATAAGGATTTTATTATGAATAAACTGCCTCATATATCTAATTTGCTTTATCTTGATTTAAAGAAGTTTATCGATGATTCAGAATTAATAGTAATAAATGCTAGTAATCCTAAAATTATTAGGTTACTTAAGAGCAATAAAACTAATAAAGTGATTTATGATTTAGTATATTCTCAAGAATTAAAAAAACTAAAAAACTACAGAGGAATAAACTGGTAATGAAAGTATTAATTATTGCATTTGGAAATCCCGATAATGTTTTATCGCTTTCTAAACATCTGGCAAAAAAAACTGATTTAACTTTAATGTATGTTGTCAGTGGTGATAAATTCAGGCAGGGGATATTGGATTTGGATTTACATAGTCTGCCTAACGGACTAACGGTTGATGAACAAGTTGTTACAAAGTATTTACCGAAAGAAATTAGTAATTATATCGATGGATCTTTTAAATTCAGATTTTTGAAAACACCCAGCAGGAAATTTATTCACAAGAAAGAAGGTCTCCTGAATTATAAAATTATAAAAGATGCATCTAAATACATCAATGAGGAAAATTATGATGTCATTCATTTTAACGGTACATCAGGTTTTCTCTTGTATCTTTTAAAACATTTAAAAGTAAATAAAAGGGTATGGACCTTGCATGATTATAAATCCCATTCTGGAGAAGAAAATTATTCAGGCGACTTATTAAATAAGATATATACAAAATTTAATATACATCATATACAACATTATTACTATTTAAAGAAAGAGTTCATAAAGTATTTTGAAGTTAATGATGAGACTGTTGATAATGTTTATTCAGGAGTTTTTGATGTGTATAATTCTTTCGCACCTAAGAAAATTAAATTACCTGAGAAGTATTTCCTGTTTTTTGGAAGGATCTCAAAATATAAAGGGCTTGATGTCTTAATGAATGCATATGATAAAGTAAAATACGAATTAAATGAACATTATCTGGTAGTTGCAGGCGAAGGCAATATTCCACCTGATATGCTGAATAAAGAAAAAGTGATTTATCTTAACAAATATTTATCGCCTTCGGAATTGGTATATCTGGTTAAAAACTGTAAGTTTGTCGTTGCACCTTATACTGATTCGACTCATAGTGGGGTTATAATGACTGCTTATAATTTTAATAAACCAGTTGTTGCTTCAATTGTCGGAGGAATGCCTGAAGTTGTTATTAATAATAAGACCGGACTTCTATTTACAAATAGTGATGTTGACGAACTTGCAGATAAACTTTATTATTTGTGTAATGATTCAGATAAATTAAATGAATTATCAGATAATGTTAAGGAGTTTTGTATAAACGGAAAAATTAATTGGGAATCGAACGTGAATAAGCAGATAGAAGTTTATCAAAAAGAGACTAATGTTGATAAAAACATTACCGAGTAATATTCTGAATAAAAAAATTAAAATACTCTATGCATCAGACGGACTTGGAAATGGTGGTAAAGAACGTCAATTAATTGAAACAATTAAAAACCTGGATAGGAATTTATTCGAAATAGGTTTAATTACTTTTAATTCGAATCAGTATTATTCTGAATTATCTAAACAAATATCAGATTATTTTATAGTTTTTAAGAAAGATAAAAATGTATTTGAACCGTTTATTTCTGTATTTGAAGCTTTTGAAAGGTTCAAACCTGACATAGTTCATTCTTATGATTTATTATCATCATTGTATACATTTCTGCCTTCAAAGATTTATAACTCAAAAATTGTTAATGCTTCGATTCAGGATACTTATCTAGACAAAGGATGGCATAAAAAGTTTAAAAAGTTGCTTCTTTCTTTTTCAGATAAAAATATAAGTAATTCAGTAAAAGGTCTATCCTGTTATAATACAAATGGCGAAGTATTATATAATTTTATTGATAGAAATAGATTTAATGGCACAAGAAATAATGAAAAAGTGAATGTGGCGATGGTTGCAAATTTTACAGATTATAAAGATTATTCAACTTATTTTAAAGTTGCTAAAAGATTAATTCAGCTAAACCTTATCGATAAAGCCTATGCTGTTGGTTCAGGTAAGTATCTTTCCAAATATAAATCGGAAATGGCTTCTGAAAATGAATTTTTTGAAAGTATTGTATTTACCGGTAATATAGAAAATGTTGAATCATTTCTTAATGATATTTCAGTAGGATTCCTATTTTCTACTGAAGAATATGGAGAAGGTATTTCAAACTCTGTATTAGAATATATGGCCTCTGGTGTAATTCCTATAGTTTCAGATATAGGGGCATCCAATGAAATAATAGATAATGGAGTGGATGGATTTTTGGTAGATAAATATGATGTATCAGGAATTGTTGAAATATTGAGAAGGCTGAGAAATGATGAACATAGTAGGTTAAACATTATTGAAAATGCCAAGAAGAAAATATCACATAAGTTTGATATTATGAAAAATATTAGAAAATTAGAAAACATATATACAAAATTATATAGAAATTGAAACACTTTATTAATAAAATAAAGTTTGCTCTTGGTTTTGATCCAAAAATTGAAAAGACAAAAGATTACAAAAGGTATATACCAAATGGTTATAAATCTGTATTAATTTTGTATGCTGATTTTGAATTAGCTTGGGCTTGGCGATTTTCAAAAGCAATCCCAAATAAAATTGAATATAGCGAGTTGTTGGGAAAGAAAGAAAGAGAAAATATACCTCAAATATTGAGCGTTTGCGAGGATTTTAAAATACCAATAACCTGGGCTACTGTAGGACATTTATTCCTTAATAAATGTGATAAGGAAAATGGTCTTGCACATCCTAATTTATTAAGACCAGATTACTTTGAGAATAACTTCTGGGAATACACAAAAGGAGATTGGTTTGACGCGGATCCATGTTCAAATATTAATGAGAATAACAATTGGTATTGTCCGGATTTAATAACACTGATTCAAAATCAAAGTGTAAATCACGAAATTGGTTGTCATACATTTTCACATCTGGATTGTACTGATAAAAACTGTCCTCCAGAGGTTTTTAATTCAGACATTGCTGCTTGCAAAGTGGCAGCAAGTGATTTTAACATTAAACTTTCTTCCTTTGTCCATCCAGCGCATACAATAGGTAATCTTGATGGACTTATTGAAAATGGATTTACTACTTACAGAACTGATTATGATAATATCCTTGGATATCCTAATTTATATAAGAATAAACTATGGGAGATTAAGAGCACATGGGAGTTTGTTAGTTTTGATGATTGGAGTGTTAAATATCATATTAAAAGATATCGTGAAATATTGAGAAGATCAATTCAAAGTAATACAGTTTGTGTATTATGGTTTCATCCATCAATTAATTCGAGATTTATAAATGAAATTATGCCCTCAGTATTCCAGGAATTTAATGAGAAGAGAGACACTGTATACATTACTACGGCATCTGACTATGCAGATTATTTGAATAAAAATGCAATTAGATAAAATACATCCGGCATTTGTTTTTGGAATGTTTGAAACTGGCCTTGGAATTGGCAGAAGTTTAGGAAGAAACGAAATAGAAGTGTTTGGTTTCGATTACAAAAAAGACATAGGAGCTTATTCCAGATACATAAATTTTAAATTATGTCCCAACCCAGTTAATGATGAAAAATTATTCATTAAATTTGTAATCGATATAACCTTATCTTTGCAATATAAACCTGTATTGTACATTGCTTCAGATGACTTTCTTGAAGTATTTTCAAAAAACAGAGATATTTTTAAGAACTTATTATTGATGAATATTCCTGATACAGATACAGTCAAATTAGCTTTAAATAAAAATTTATTGTATGAGAAAATCAGTTTACTTGGTATAGATTGCCCAAAAACATATTCAGATTCAGAAGGATATTCATTCCCACTAATTATCAAAGCGGAAAATGTTAATGTATGGCGAAATAATCTAAATAGCAGTACCAAAGTTATTCTGGTAGAGAATCAAAATGAACTTGATATAAATTTAAAAATGCTTGAAGAACTTAATATCAAATACGTTTTACAAGAAATTATTCCCGGAAATGATAATAAGTTTTTTAAATATAATTCATACAGAGGGAAAAATGGGGAACTGCTCGCTGAATTTATGCTTCAGAAATTAAGACAGAATCCAGTTAAATACGGAGTTGGTTCATTAGTTAAGAGTATTTTTAATGAAGAAATTAGAGAGATTGGCAGAATTGTGTTTGAACAAATCGATTATAAAGGGGTTGGTTCAATTGAATTCAAATATGATGAACGAGATAACAGGTATAAATTAATAGAAATCAATTCTCGCTACTGGCAGCAAAATATTTTACCAACTAAATGCGGATTGAACTTTCCAATGATCGAATATTCATACCTAACAAATTCGAATAATTACGTGTATTCACTAAACTATTCAAAAGGTGTTAAATGGATAAATCTATACATGGATATAACATCTTTTCTTAACTATAGAAAGAATGGGGAAATGACTTTGTTTGATTGGATTGATGAAATTAAGGGAGAAAAAGTTTATTCTGATTTAGCAAGTGATGATTTACTTCCATCTTTTTATGAAGTGTTTTTTTCAAAGAAATTAAGTCGTATTCCCAGTTACTTTAAAAGAAATATATGATTAAAATGTTTCCTTATAAAATTTGTTCTTTGGTAAATAGAGGAAATTGGATAACCAATGATAAAGTGAAAGTTCTTATTGAGACCAATAATTATTTTTCCGAAGATATATGGATGTCAGTATTAAATAAAGTTATTAATACTTCTGAATTAGAAATTAAGTTTTTTAATAACAAATATGTCGGATATAAGTTTATCAAAGATGCAAATGTAATGTTCTCATTTGGAGATAATTTTTATTATGATAAAAGTAATTTGCAAATGCAATATTACGGCTTATCTCAACCTGATAGATTTGATAATTCAATAACTGAAGTGCATTATGCAAAAGGGGTCTCATGTATCTCTGTTGCCGAATATTGTTTGACATACTCTTTATTATTGTTAAATGAGAGTGCTAAGTATTTTAAAAATCAATATAGGAAAAAATGGCATCAGGAAATAATACCATTTGAGTTTTCTAAATTGAATGACAAAATAGTGGGAGTAGTCGGGTTAGGTAATAATGGTAAAAAAATTGCTGAGATATTCAAAAAAAATGGATGTACGATATATGGTCATGATATTATTGATGAAAAATATATAAGTGTTGATTTCTTTTGTAAAAAATTTGATGATTTACTGGAGTCATGCGATATAGTCATTGTGGCAGTCAATTTAACTTCAGAAACAAAAGACCTTTTCAATAAAGATTCATTTGCTAAGATGAAAAGAAGTGCTTTTCTGATTAATATTTCGAGGGGGTCGGTAATTAATGAAGATGATTTGTACTATGCTCTTAAGAATAAAATAATAGCAGGTGCTGCTTTAGATGTTACAGTAAATGAACCTTTGTCCAGGTATAGCAAATTATGGAAACTTCACAATTTAGTTATCACTCCACATATTTCAGGTAATATTAACAAGTTTTATTTGAATGTAATGGAAGATTTTTCTTCTAAACTTAAATTATACTTAGACAAATATGTATGATTTTCTTTTACAAATAAGAGAAAACTCGTTTTATGAACCATACAAAGGGAATCATTTTTTCGAAATGGGTGATAAAGAAAAATTGCTTAGTGAATCGTCTTGGTATCATTTTGAAGGATTGACAAATGACAGAAATAGATATTTCTTTGCTGATTTAAATCATATAATATGGGTTTATGGTGATGTATTTCTACGGGATGGATATAAAGCAAAAGATGGATATAAATTGACATTGACTGAGGTATTAAATGATATTAAAAATAATCAGAATATACATCTTAAATATAAAGGAAATTATTGTATTTTCCTGATTGATATAATTAAAAGAAGTATTTCAATAATTAATAATCAATTGGGTCTGACTCATGTATATTATTATTATGATTCAGATAAAATGATAGTAAGTAATAATCTTAACCATTTCAAGCATCTGAAATTGGATTATAATTTTACTACAATTTATCAGAAAACATTGTTTACTTATGAATTAGATGAAAATACATTTTTCAAAGGAGTTAAAAGAGTAAAACCAGGTGAAGTAATACATTATGAAAATAATACTACCAGGAAATCCTTTGGTCTTAGTGTAATAGATTTGTTTGAGCCAATTAATTATGAAAAATTCAATGTTGAGAAATATATTCATCTTTTTAACTCTTCGGTTAAACAAAAAGCTCAATTAAATGAGTGTTTTAATGTTTCCTTTACTGGTGGATTTGATGGCAGAACAATTGTTTCTTCACTTTTAAAACAAGATATGTCTATTTGTGCTTATTCTTTTGGGAAACGTAACGGTGAAAATACAAGAGTTCCTATATCTATAAGTAATGATATCGGTATTAATTATTCTCCTGTTTATCTTGATGATGAATATGTTGAAAACTATGTAACAGATGCTAAAAAGGTCATTTATTTTTCTGACGGTATGTCATTTAATGAAAGGGCTAATTACATTTATGCTTTTAGGAAATTGGCTAAAAATAGCAGATATGTGCTTTCAGGTTTAATCGGGGGTGAAACTTTGAGACCTGTACATTTAAGAACAGATTATATAAATGAAAATTATTATCAATTATTTTATCTGGGTAATTTCAAAATAATTGATGATTTTCTTGAAAATAAATTTCTGAATAATCTTTTTATTCCGCATGACAATAATTGTATGAAAGAATTAAGAGATATTATCTCATTAAAACATGACAGGATAATTAAATTAAAGAATCAAAAAAATGGTTTTCTTTATTATTTAATTGATTTAATGGAAACAGGTTTTAGAATGTATTATGGTACCGAAATTCATTTTGAAAGGCAATTTTGCAGTAATTTGACACCTTTTTATGATATAGATTTACTGGAATATTTACTTTCTACAGATTATGTAGAAATATTTAAGCAAGCATTCAAACCTGGAAAAATCCATAGATGGAGCGGTCAGAAAATATATGCGGAAATAATAAAACATAATTACAGGAAATTAAATCTTTATTCTGTAGACAGAGGTTACCCTCCTGAATATCTGCTAAATCCACTAAAATTATTATTAATACCTTATTTATATTATAAAAGGAAATACAACAGGCATAAATATTCTGATTTCGATGAAAACAATTGGAGTAAATTGTTTTTAGCAGATTTTATCGAAACTGATTACAAAAATGAACCTGTTTTCAGTCAAAAAGCACTAAAGGATAAAGCAAAATCAAATCTTATGGAAGGTAAACACTCCTCTGAATTTAATAGATTGATATCCTTGCAAACATGGTTTAATCAATAATGTTGCATTGAACAGCGTTTTAATTATAGCAAATTTAAGAAAATCCCAGGGAGGAATTACAACTCAGGTTTTAGAACTTGAAAAGTCTCTAAATGATGACGGGATAAAGGCAGAAATTGTATCAACACATGGTAGTTCTATTGAAAGAATATATGGACTGTTTAGTTCCTTCTTTAAATCAAAAAATTACGATATAATTTTAGGCGTTGGTTGTGCATATTTTGGATTTTTGCCGATATTAGTTGCTTTTGTAATATCATTCTTAAGGAATAAGCCAGTCGTTTATAATTTTCATGACGGACAAGTAAAAGAGTTTTTAAAATACAATTATGATTTCGTAAATATAGTATTAAAGAAAAGGAAGGTTATTGTAGCTACAAAGTATTTGTATGATATTTTCAAATTATATGGTTTTAATGCAGAAATCATTCATAACCATTTCAATAATTTAGAAATTGTTGATCCAGAAATTTCTAATTCCGAAATCATAAAAGTCATATGGGCCAGAAGTTTTGAAAAATTGTATAGAGTAGATTTAGCATTAGATACAGCCAGGTTTTTCAATGGCAAAAGGAAAATTGAATTCCATTTTTATGGAGGT
>CAIUQV010000528.1 GCA_903901375.1 uncultured Ignavibacteriota bacterium | reverse complement strand
TTGGACAACTGTATATGCCGATACTACACTTCAGTTCTGGGGAATATGGTTTACTAATCCTCAAACAGGGTACATTGCAGGTAGTAATGGAAAAATTATGAAAACAACAAACAGAGGCGATAACTGGGTAAATCTTACAACCCCTACTTCTACTCTTTTAGATGGCATTTGGTTCGTTAACGAAAATACAGGATACGTTGGAGGTGCGAATGTTTTTTTGAAAACTACGGATGCAGGTGCAACCTGGGTTAATAAAGTTGGTTTGTTTATTAGTGCTTTTGAAACAGCTCAGTCAGTTTATTTTTCTGACGCTAATACAGGTTATTATTGCACAAATACTACTAACTGTAGAATTGTAAAAACTACTAATGGTGGGGATAACTGGACTTTAGTTAACGATTTAGCTAATATCGGAGCAGGTTGGGATATGAGTTTCGTGAACGCTTCTACTGGTTATGTCTGTACAAGCGCGGGAAGTGTTTTAAAAACAACAAATGCTGGTTTGAATTGGGGTGTACAGAATACACCTCTGACAGAAAACTTATACCAGATACACTTTCCAAATGCTAACACTGGTTATATAGCATGCTGGTCAGGTAAAATTCTAAAAACAACAAACGGAGGTTTAACTTTTGCTGGTAATGAAATCAGTGAAATTCCTGGAAATTATTCATTGAAGCAGAATTTCCCGAATCCTTTTAACCCGAATACAACAATTAAGTTTTCAATTCCGCAGAAAGAATATATAAGTTTAAAAGTGTTTGATATTAAAGGACATGAAGTTAAATCACTTATATCATCAGAATATCAACCTGGAAATTATGAAGTAAAGTTTTCTGGTGAAAATTTAAGTAGCGGAATTTATTATTATACATTAAGATCTGGAAGCTTTTCTGAAACACGGAAAATGATTCTCCTGAAATAATAGTTTGCTTATTTAAAGCAAAAAGGGGATAGTCTGTAAGACTTTCCCCTTTTATTTTGAGCGGAAGAGGAGAGATTCGAACTCTCGGTACAGTTTAACCCGTACGACGGTTTAGCAAACCGTTGGTTTCAGCCACTCACCCACCCTTCCGTGCTCTGTGCTGAATTTGCCTCAAATTATTCTGAGACTGACAAAATTAATATTCTATTACCTCAATTGCAATTCTAAATAAACTGTACATTTATATTCACTTTTATTCAGAAAAGTGAATTGAGCGATTGGTTGCATTACAATTTTCATTTCTGTTAGACTTTAATTAACCCTATTATTTTCATAATTTATAAGATGAATGCAGTAGAAATAATTAAGAAGAAAAGGAACGGCGGTAAGCTTTCAAAAGAGGAATTGAACTTCTTTATCCAGAACTATCTCGATGGTAAAATAACGGATTATCAGGTCTCGGCTTTTCTTATGTCAGTCTATTTCCAGGGCATGGATGATGAAGAAACTCTTAACCTCACAGACCTGATGCTCAACAGCGGTGAAATCATTGACCTTTCTGAACTCAATGGCCCGAAAGTTGATAAACATTCTACCGGTGGTGTAGGAGATAAGACTTCTCTTATAATTGCTCCACAGGTTGCTCATTTCGGTATATATGTTCCGATGATTTCTGGCAGGGGACTTGGACATACTGGTGGTACACTCGATAAACTTGAATCAATTCCTGGGTTTAATATTAATATGAATGTCAGTCAGTATAAAGAAACTCTTGCAAAAGTAGGGTGCGTGATGATAGGGCAGACG